>JAXDHL010000304.1:0-7315 GCA_034664525.1 Solirubrobacteraceae bacterium | reverse complement strand
ACGAGCGACTCGATGTGGTCGACCTCGCGCGGGAGGTCGGTCGAGCCATAGGAGGTCGGGTTGGAGAAGTGGCTCTGGACGCGCTTGCGGATCGACTTCGCCTTGCCGACGTAGACGACCTTGCCGCGCGCGTCGCGAAACAGGTAGACGCCCGGTTCGTCGGGGAGTGCCCGCCGCTGCTCCTTCAGGCGCGCCTCGCGGTCATCGGCGGGGCGCTCGTCGGTGGTCGTGGCCACGGTCCTCCAGGGTAGGTGCGCACGGCATCGGTCGACTGCCTGACGGCGTCGCCGCAACTTTCGCCGGTCAGGTTGTTCGTGAGGGGGATGCGATTCCGACCGATGCTCTTACTCGCGCTCGTCGCCATGGTGCTCATGGCCCCCGCGAGCGCCTCCGCCAAATCCCGCTACACGGTGGGTATTGGCGACCAGAATCCACAGCTGTTCAGCGATCCGAACTTCAAGTCCCTGAACATCAAGAAGGTCCGCGTGATCGTGCCGTGGAACTGGCAGGCCGCCACCAACGACCCGGCCGCGCTGGACGCCTACCTCACGTCGGCCCAGATCGACAACAAGCAGGTCCTCGTCGCCTTCTCGGCTCCGCGCGGTTGCTACGTCAACGGCAAGTACTCCAAGAAGACGTCCTGCAAGGCCCCGAGCCAGAGCAGGTACAAGACCGCGTTCAAGGCCTTCCGCGCCAAGTACCCGCAGGTGAAGAGCTTCCAGCCCTGGAACGAGCTCAACAACGCGTCGCAGCCGACCTACAAGTCGCCCAAGCTCGCGGCCTCGTACTACAAGACGCTCAAGGGCGCGTGCAAGTCGTGCACGGTCGTCGCCGCCGACATCCTGGACACGTCGAACGCCATCTCGTACGTCCAGAAGTTCATGCGATACACCAGGAAGCAGAAGCCGCGCCTGTGGGGCCTGCACAACTACGGCGACGTCAACCGCTTCCGCACCGGCAGCAGCTCGCTGACCGCCCGCTTCCTGAAGACGGTGCCGGGCAAGGTGTGGCTCACGGAGACCGGCGGGCTGGTGAAGTTCCTGCCGAACTTCAAGAAGAGCACCTCGCGCGCCGCCAAGGCGACGAAGTTCATGTTCACGCTGGCCGACCGCTTCTCCAAGAAGCGCTCGGGCTTCCGCTCGACGGTCGCGCGGCTGTACCCGTACACGTTCTACGGCTACGTCGTGGCGCCCGGTCAGAAGAACGTCGCGCCGCGATTCGACGCCGGCCTCGTCGGCCCGCTGCTGTTCAACAAGGACTACTCGCTCGCGACGAGCTCCGGCAGCGTCCGTCCGAGCTACACGGCGTTCAAGACGCTCGTCAGGTCGCGCTCGAAGTAGCCGGGCGCAGCGCCCACCGGCAGTCTTGAGGCGGGGCGGCCTACCGGCCGCCCCGTCTCACTTCTTGGCGTCGACCGCCTTGCGCAGCTCCTCCTTGCTCATCGAGGAGCGACCCTCGATGCCCCGCTGCTTGGCCTCGTTGTAGAGCTGGTCCTTCGTGCGGCCCTTCTCGCGGTTGGTCCCGGACCGCTCGCCGCCGCGCTGGCTCGAGGACTTCGAGTCCTGGGTCGAGGTCCTGGACGCGCTCTGTGTCTTGCCGGCGCGGGCGCGGTCCTTGTTGACCGTCCGGGCGGCGATCTCCTCCGCGCGCGACTCGGACGCCCCGCGCTCGGAGACGCTGTCCTTGATGTGCTCGTACTTGCGGGCGTCCTTCGAGCCCTTCTTGACACCGGCAGGCGGCATGACGGTCCTCCTGGAGGTTTGCGGGTCGCTGTGGCCTACCCGCTAGGGTCGCGCGGTCATGCGGGTCAACCTGTTCTCGGACACCCAGACCAAGCCGACCACGGCGATGCGGCGGGCGATGGCGGAGGCCGAGGTCGGCGACGAGCAGCGCTTCGAGGATCCGACCGTCAACGCGCTGTGCGCCCGCGTCGCCGAGCTGTTGGGCATGGAGGCGGCGGTCTTCCTGCCGAGCGGGACGATGTGCAACGAGATCGCGATCCGGGTGCACGTGCGAGCGGGCGGCGACGCCGCGTTCATGCACCGCCTGTCGCACCCGATCGCGTTCGAGGCCGGCGGGCCGGCCGCACTCTCGGGCGCGGTCACGGTCGGGCTCGACGGCGCCCGCGGGATGTTCACCGCGGACACGCTGGCGGCCGCGCTGTACCGCGCCGGCGACCGCTACGCACCGCGCAACCGGCTGGTCTGCGTGGAGCAGACGACCAACGTCGCGGGCGGCTGCGTGTGGCCGCTCGCCCAGGTGCGGGAGGTGCTCGACGTCGCCCGGTCGAGCGGGCTGGCTGCGCACCTCGACGGCGCGCGCCTCATGAACGCGGTGGTGGCCACCGGCGTGCCGGCGGCGGACTGGTGCGCCGGGTTCGACTCCGCCTGGATCGACTTCACCAAGGGCCTCGGCGCGCCGGTGGGCGCGGTGCTGGCCGGCTCGCGCGCGTTCATCGAGGAGGCGTGGCGCTACAAGCAGATGCTCGGCGGCGCGATGCGCCAGGCGGGCATCGTCGCCGCGGGCTGCCTGCACGCGCTCGACCACCATGTGACCCGGCTGGCGGAGGATCACGCGCTCGCCCGGTCGCTGGCGTTCGGCCTCGCGGAGCTGCCCGGGGTCACGCTCGACGCGGACGCCGTGGAGACCAACATCGTCGCCTTCGACGTGCCGGACGCGCCGGCGTTCCTGTCGGCGCTGGAGGCGGAGGGCGTCGCCATGACACCGCTCGGCCCGACGACCGTCCGCGCGGTGACGCATCTCGACGTGGACGCCGCCGACATCGCGCTCGCGGTCGCGGCGGCAGGCCGGGCGCTGGCGGCTTGAGCCCGGACCCGGCGAAGCCGCTCCCCGACATCCTCGGTCCCGACCTGCGGGTCCTGTTCTGCGGCATCAACCCGTCGCTCGCCTCGGCGGCGCGCGGGCACCATTTCGCGCGGCCCGGCAACCGCTTCTGGCCGGCGCTGGCGCTGGCCGGCTTCACGCCACGGCGCCTGACGCCCGACGAGGACGTCCTCCTCCCGTCGCTCGGCCTCGGGATCACCAACGTCGTCTCCCGCCCTACGCGGGCGGCGAGCGAGCTGCCGGCCGCCGAGCTGCACGCCGGCTATGCGGCGCTCGGCGAGCTGGTCGCCGACGTGGCGCCCGCGGTCGTGGCGATGGTCGGCATCGGCGCCTGGCGGACCGTCTCCGGGCGCCGCGACGCGGGCGTCGGACTGCAGTCCTCGGCGCAGGTCGGCGGGCGTCCGGTCTGGGTGCTCCCGAACCCCTCCGGGCTCAACGCGAGCTACCAGCTGCCCGAGCTCGCGCGGCTCTACGGGGAGCTCCGTAAATTCTCTGGAATCGCTCCATCCTCGGCAGCGCTCCGGTGATACGTTGAAGGGATGAGCGACGCCACCTCTACCCCGCCCGGCGACGGCGAAGGCCGCCGCAACCTGACGACCCGCCAGGGCCACCCGGTCTCCGACAACCAGAACCTCAAGACGATCGGTTCTCGTGGTCCGGCGACGCTCGAGAACTATCACTTCCTCGAGAAGATCAGTCACTTCGATCGGGAGCGCATCCCGGAGCGCGTCGTTCACGCGCGCGGCGCCACGGCGTTCGGGTACTTCGAGGCGACGGGCAAGGTCGGCGACGAGCCGATCTCCACGCACACCCGCGCCAAGCTGTTCCAGGAGCCCGGCAAGCGCACCGAGCTGGCGATCCGCTTCTCGACCGTCGCCGGCGGGCGCGACTCCTCGGAGGCGATCCGCGACCCGCGCGGCTTCGCGGTCAAGCTCTACACCGAGGACGGCAACTGGGACCTCGTCGGAAACAACATCGGCGTCTTCTTCATCCGCGACGCGATGAAGTTCCCGGACTTCATCCACTCCCAGAAGCCGGACCCGGTCACGTTCGAGCGCCAGGTCCCCAACCGCGTGTTCGACTTCATCTCGCAGACGCCCGAGTCGATGCACATGGTCATGCTCATCTTCGGCCCGCGCGGCATCCCGGCGAGCTATCGGACGCAGCAGGGCTTCGGCGTCAACACGTACAAGTGGGTCAACGAGGCGGGCGACACCAAGCTCGTCAAGTACCACTGGCACCCGAAGCAGGGCGTGAAGTCCTGGACCGAGGCCGACGCCGCGGTCAAGCAGGGCGAGGAGCTCGGCTGCCACACCAAGGACCTCTACGAGGCGATCCAGGCCGGCGAGTACCCGCAGTGGGACCTGTTCGTCCAGCTCATGGACGACCACGACCACCCCGAGCTCGAGTGGGACCCGCTCGACGACACGAAGGTCTGGCCCGAGGACGAGTACCCGCTGCGCCACGTCGGCACGATGACGCTCAACCGCGTCCCGGAGAACTTCTTCGTGGAGAGCGAGCAGATCGCGTTCGGCACCGGCGTGCTGGTCGACGGCCTGGACTTCTCCGACGACAAGATGCTCGTCGGCCGGACGTTCTCCTACTCGGACACGCAGCGCCACCGGGTCGGCCCCAACTACCTGCAGCTGCCGGTGAACGCGCCCAAGGCGGCGAAGGTGTCGACGAACCAGCGCGACGGCGCGATGGCCTACGCGGTCGACGACTCGGGCAGCGATCCGTCGATCAACTACGAGCCGTCGCTGCGCGCCGGCCTGGTCGAGGCGCCGGCGCCGGCGCACGACGAGCAGGGCCCGGAGATCGGCGGCCGCCTCACCCGCGCCCGCATCGACCGCCGCAACGACTACCAGCAGCCGGGCGAGCGCTACCTGCTTTCCGAGCAGTGGGAGCGCGACGACCTGGTGACCAACCTCACCGGGCTGCTGGCCCAGTGCGACCGCCCGATCCAGGAGCGCATGGTCTGGCACCTGTACATGTGCGAGGACGAGCTCGGCCAGCGCGTCGGCGACGGCCTCGGCATCTCGGCGGACGACGTCCGCGGGCTCGAGCCGCTGGCCACGCAGAACCTGACCGAGGCCGAGCTCGAGCGCGCGCGCAACCTCGGCAACAACGGCCCGCGCAACGTCGAGGGCCGCGTGATGACGCACTGCGTGCCGAACGAGCACGTGGCGCTCGCGGACGAGCCGGAGCTCGCCTCCGCCTCCTGACACGGCACAGCCGGGCCCGGCGCCGCCCGCGCGGCGCCGGCGCCCGTGACGCACGTGGCGCGGGCCGGCCCCCGCCCTCGCCGGGCTCGGTTCGGCTGGGCGGGTGCCGGCTCGTGCTTCAAGCCACGATGCGGCGCGCGCTTGCCGGCGCGGGGCGGCGCGGCCGTTGGCTTCCGCACCGCCGCCGGAACCCGGAGGTCCGGCGTCGCCAGCCGATCGTGTGCTGGCCGGAGGGGCGGCGTCAATGAGGCGGCACGGTTTCGCCCCGGTTTCACACCCGGCGACGGCAGCCCCCGCGCGGCTCACGCGACCAACCGCACTGCGAGGGTCCCCCCGGAGACGTCGCCGCCGCCGTTCATCAGCCCGAGGATCGCGGCGACGTAGCCCCGCGTCTCCGGGATCGCCGGTACGCAACCGCAGCGCGCCACCGGCGCCGGTCCGGCGTTGTAGGCCGCCAGCGCCAGCGGGATGGCGGCGAACCGGCGCAGCAGGTCGCGCATCAGCCGGGCCTGGGCATCGATCGCGCGCTCCGCGTCGAACGGGTCGCCGAGCCCGTAGGCCGCCGCGGTGCCGGGCATGAACTGCGCGATCCCCTGCGCACCGGCGCCGCTGACCGCGAACGGATTGAAGTGCGACTCCTGGTAGAGCTGCGCCGCCAGCAGCGTCGCCGAGACGTTGTAGCGCTGGGCCGCCGTCGCGATCGTCCGCGCATACGCCGCCGGGACGAAGCTCGGCATCGTGCCGCGGCCGTCGCCGGCGGCCGCGCGGGCGGCGCCGGAGCGGTCTCGCCGGGACGGCGAGGACTTCGGGTTCAGCGTGAACCCGTAATGCCATGGCTCCCAGCTGTAGCGCTGGAGGAAGTGGAACCGCCTCGCGTTGGCCGCCAGCCAGCCGTACGCGCCCGGCGGCCCGAGGTCGAGCTCGGTGCCGTAGCGGTGCAGCGACGTCCCCGGGCGGGCGACCCACCGCGGGTCGGGATGCTGGGCGAACAGGACCGCCTGCTCGGCGTCCGAGCGGTATGCGGAGGTGACGAGCAGCGCCACGCCGGCCGCGCGGGCGGCGGCCTCCATGCGGTCGAACGCGGCAGCGACGTCGGGGCGCATCGGCTTGCCCTGCCGCCGCGCGAGCGGGCCGCCATACTCGCCGCCTGCGGCGGCCGGCCCGAGGTCCTGCGTCAGCGGCGCGAGCTCGGCCACCGCGGCCGCGGCGAGCTCGGCCTTCGCGCCCTTGGGCCGGACCTCGCGCCGGACCTCGACCCGGATGCGCACTGGCGCCAGCTGCCCGGCGTCCGGGAAGGTCGCGGTCGCGTCGCTCGCGCCGTTGGCCCGCCCCACGCGCAGTGCCGCCGCCCGCCCGAGCGCCAGGTACGCCGGCTTCGACAGGTGGCGCGGGTTCGGCCGGCCGGCGACCGTGACGGGCTCGAAGAGCCGCGGATAGGCGTCGAGCATCGCCCGCGCCCCTGCCAGCGCGGCCAGGTCGGCGGCGCGCTGCGCGTCCGAGCGCACGCCGATCGCCCGGGCGACGGCGCCGAGCGCGAATGCGCCGAGCAGCAGGCCGCAGAGCGCGGCGACGACGAGGACCAGCGACTGGCCCGATGCCGACGGAGCCCGGGTCATGCCCGCAGCTCGGCTCGCGGTGGCTCGAAGACCGGCTCCCGCGCGACCGCTGCGCCCCGGGCGGGCTCGCCAGGCGCTTCGAGCCGGATGGCGGCCAGTCCCAGCGTCGCCACGCGCCGGGTCAGCAAGCCGGCCGGGGGCTCGGTACGGGTGGCGGGCGGGCCGAGGCCGGCGAGCGAGGCGAGCGCGAGATCCGCGAGCGCGTCGTCGGTCCCGGGCGGCAGCGCCAGCACGAGCCGGTCGAAGCGGCTGAGGAGGTCGTCGAAGCCGTCGAGGCGGGCCGGCAGGGCGAGCACCATGGGGACGTCGGCCGCGCCCGCGATCCGCCAGACGTCGCGCGCGGCGGTCGCCGGGTCGGGTGAGAGCTCGACCTGACAGAGCACGCCGGCGGCGGTCGCCCGGAGATCGCGTGCCGCGAGCCGGCGTGCCAGCCCGGCGGCGGCGGGCGTGGCGACCCGCGGCGGTGGCGGCGCCGCAGCGAGCACGAGCACGAGCGCGGTGCGGCTCGCGGCCGCCCGGCGCAGTGTGGCGGCGACGGCGCCCGCGGTCGGCGCCAGGTCGGGTGCCGGCGCGAGCACCGCGGTCAGCCGCGCAACCACCGGCGCCGGCGCCGGCGCACGCTGGGCCGGC
>JAXDHL010000303.1:0-7099 GCA_034664525.1 Solirubrobacteraceae bacterium | reverse complement strand
GTGCGCTGCGCGCCACGGGTGGTCGCCCGGCGGGCCATCGCGCGAGTCTACGCGCGGGTCAGCGCAGGATCCCGGTGTGGCCGATCGAGTAGCGGCCGGGCTGCGGCCAGACGGCCATGCCGTGCGGTCCGGCCCCGACCGGGATCCGGTGCAGGAGCCGCCCCGTGCGCGTGCTGATGGCGTAGACCTCGGCGTCGTAGCGGCCCGAGAGCCACAGCACGCGCCCGTTCGCGGACACGCCGCCCATGTCGGGGCTGGATCCCACGGGCAGATGCCACTTCGCGATCGGCTTGCGCGTGCGGAACGAGATCACCGTGATCGTGCCCTCGTTGCGGTTGGAGACGAACAGCCGGCGCGAGTCGCGGCTCGGGTACAGGCCGTGCGCGCCGGCGCCGGTGTGCTCGAAGCCCAGCTTGCGCATCCGCGTGGCGTCGACGAGCCAGACGCCGTTGGAGGCCATGTCGGCGACGTAGAACGTCCGGCCGTCGGGCGACAGCTTGACGTCCTGCGGCATCGCGCCGGTGCGCAGGTCGATCGTCTTGATCACCCGCTCGCGGGCCAGGTCGACGACGATCATCCGCCCGCCGAACTCGCAGGAGGCGAGCGCGTAGCGGCCGCTCGCGGTGTAGTCCATGTGGTCGACGCCGGGGCATTGCGGCACCGCCAGCCGGTGGCGCAGCGCCATCGTGTGCGGCTCGCGGAAGTCGAGCGCCCGCTGCGCCTCGGCGACGACGATCGCGCGGCTCCCGTCGACGGTGAAGTAGAGGTTGTACGGGTCGGCGACCGGGATCGTCCTGATCGGCTTGCTGGTGCGCGGATCGATCGCCGTGAGGCTGTTGCCCTGGTCGTTGGAGACCCAGAGCGTCTTCAGGTCCCACGACGGCGTGACGTGCTGGGGCAGCTGCCCGACCGGGATCGTGCGGATGATGCGCGCGGTGCGCTGGGAGATGACGTCGACCCGGTTGGCCTCGGTCTCGGGCACGTAGACGCGTGCCGGGTCGTTTCGGACGCGCGGGAGCAGGTGCCCGGGGCGTCCGGCGGCGTAGACGTCGACGTGCGCGCGGGCGCGGTGCCCGGCGGTCCTGGTCGGCGTCGGGTCGGACGGGGACGGGGTCGGTTTCGGCTTTGGCGCGCCGGCGCCGCCGCAGCCGGCGAGCAGCGCCGCCGCGGCGAGCCCGCCCGCGAGCCGGGCCCTCATCGGGCCGGCTCCAGCGCGAGCACGGTGTCCTTGACGCCGCCGCCGGCGTCGCGACCGCCGACCACGATGATGCGCCCGCCGCTGGCGGCCGCGCCGAGGTCCGAGAGCGCCTGCGGAAGCCGCCCGGCGCGCACCATCTGCCCGCCGTCGAGCGCGTAGATCGCGGCGTGCTGGGCGGTCAGGCCGTCGCCGCGGCCCCCGAGCACGTAGAAGCGGCCGCCCAGCGCGGCGCCGGCGGCGTGCGTGAGCGGCGCCGGGAGTCGTGCCACCCGCGTCACGTGGCCGGTCCGCGGCGAGAAGCGCAGCACCTCGCGACGGGCGGTGACGCCCGAGGTCCCGCCGGCGATCAGGACGTTCCCCCCGGCGGCGGCCACCGCCGCGTAGCGCAGCGGGCGCGGCATCTCGCCGACGACGCGCACCGGCCGGCCGGGCGTGAACGCCAGGATCGAGCGCAGCGGCACGGTGCCGGTGTAGCCGCCGACGACGTAGATCGTGCGGCCGATCGTGACCGCCGAGACGTCGGACGCCCCGGCGGGCAACTGGGTGCCCGTGTCGTTCACCGAGCCGCCGGGCGAGACGCGCAGGATCGAGCGCACGCCGGCGCCGGCGTTGCCGCCGCCGATGAAGTAGGCGTGGCCGCCGACGGTCGCCGCGGCGGCGTCGTGCAGGGCGGACGGGAGGTGGCCGATCACGTGCCCGGTCCCGCCGTGAACGCTGATCACGTTGGCGCTGGAGGCGTCCGCCGCGTCGAGCCCGCCGAGCGCGACCACGCCGCTGCCGAGGGCGGTCACCGCGGGCAGCTGGACGGGCGCGGGCAGGTGGCCGGCGACCGTGGCGCGCAGCTGCGGCGGGGCCGCCGGCCGCGCGGCCACGGTCGAAGGCTTGGCCGCCGACGCCGTGCTGGTGGCGCCTGCGGGCTGCTTGGGGCCGGCGGAGCCGCAGCCGGCCAGCCCGAGGGCGAGTACGCCTGCGATCAGGGGAGGACGCCGCATCCGCCCCACCGTACGACGGCGACCTGACCCCGACATGACCGCTACCAGCTGTCGACGAGCGTGCGGCGGCGGCCGGAGGGCGGCGGGGGCTGGGGCGGCGCCGCGGACAGGGCCTGCAGCAGGCGCTCGCGGGTGTCGGCCGGATCGATGACGTCGTCGATCTCGAACACGCTCGCCATCGTGAGCGCGCCGGACTGCGCGCGGACGGCGGCGATCAGCTCCTGGACGCGGGCCTCGCGGGCGTCGTCGTCGTCCAGCGCTTCGAGCTCGCGGCGGAAGGCGAGCCGGACCGCGCCCTCGACGCCCATGGCGCCGAACTCGCCGGTCGGCCAGGCCACGGTCAGCAGCGGCGCGTGGAAGCCGCCGCCGGTCATCGCCATCGCGCCCAGCCCGTAGCCGCGCCGCAGGACGACCGCCAGCCAGGGCACGGTCAGGGTGGCGGCCGCGAGGAACATGCGCGAGCAGCGGCGGACCATCGCGGTCGCCTCGGAGTCCGGGCCGACCATGAAGCCGGGCGTGTCGACGAGCGAGACGATCGGGAGCCCGAACGCGTCGCAGAGCTGCAGGAAGCGTGCCGCCTTGTCGGAGCCGTCGGCGTCGACGGCGCCGGAGAGGTGGCGCGGGTCGTTGCCGAGCACGCCGACCGCGCGGCCACCGATGCGCGCGAGCGCCGTCAGCATGCCGGGGCCGAACGCGCGCCGAAGTTCGACGACGGACCCCGGGTCGGCCAGCACGTCGAGCACGGCGCGGACGTCGTGCACGCGCTTCGGGTCCTCGGGCACGAGCTCGCGCAGGGCGGTCTGGTCGGCGAGCTCGGGCGGCGCGGCGACGAGCGGCTTCGCCAGCAACGAGACGAGCCGGCGCGCGACGCCGACCGCCGCGGCCTCGTCGTCGGCCACCACGTCGATCACGCCGTTCGGCGCCTGGACCGACACCGGCCCGACCTCGGACGGCTCGAAGCGCCCGAGCCCGCCGCCCTCGATCATCGTCGGCCCGCCCATGCCGATCGAGGCGTCCGGGGTCGCCACGATCACGTCACAGCAGCCGAGCAGCGCCGCGTTGCCCGCGAAGCACGGGCCCGAGACGATGCCGATCCGCGGCACGAGCGCCGACAGGCGTGCGAACGTCGCGAACGTCGGGACCATCAGGTGGAACAGCTCGGACTGGTCGGTGTCGCCGGGCCGGCCGCCGCCGCCCTCGGCGAACAGCACGACCGGCAGCCGCCGGCGCTCGGCGAGCTCGAGCAGCCGGTCGGTCTTGCGGTGGTTGCGCAGGCCCTGCGTGCCCGCCATGACCGTGTCGTCGTAGGAGAGCACCGCGCACGCGACGCCGCCGACGCCCGCGGTCCCGCAGACCATGCCGTCCCCCGGCGTGCGCTCGATCAGGTCGGCCTCCGAGCGCCGCAGCCGCTGGGCGGCGAGCGCCAGGCCGCCGTACTCGGAGAAGGAGCCGTCGTCGACCAGGTCGGCGACGTTCTCGCGCGCCGTGCGCCGGCCGGCCTCGTGGCGGCGGGCGACCACCTCGCCGCGGGCGGCGTCGAGGATCGCCGCGCGGCGCCCGAGCACGCGCGCCAGGTCGGCGCGCTCGCCGGTCGCGACGGCCGGCGGCGCCGGCTCCTCGGGGGCGACCGCGGCGACCTCGACGTCGAACAGCGCCTGCCCCTCGCGCACCTGGTCGCCGGCGGCCACCGCCAGCGACCGGACCACCCCCGCAGCGGGCGCGAGCACCTCGTGGTGCATCTTCATCGACTCGACGACGACGACCACGGCGCCGGCGCTCACGGGCGCGCCGTCGGCGACGACGACCTCCTCGATCACGCCGGTCAGCGGGCTGCGGACCATCGGCGCGGAAGTAGACCACTCAGCCAGCTCTCAGGGCCTGCCCACCGCGCTCGCACGGCGCGGACGGACCATCTTCGGCATGGCCACCACGCTCCTCCGCCCCCGGACCGCCGCTCGCGGTGACGCGTGGGCTCCACAGGTCGAGGTCGTCGTCCCCGTCTACAACGAGCAGGGCTCGCTCGAGGCGTCGATCCGGCGCCTGCACCGCTTCCTGGGGGCCGAGCTGCCGTTCACGTGGCGGATCGCGATCGCCGACAACGCCAGCACCGACGCGACGCCCGAGATCGGCGGCCGCCTCGCCGCCGAGCTGCCGGGCGTCCGCTACCACCGGCTGGAGCGCAAGGGCCGCGGCCGGGCGCTGCGCCAGGTCTGGTCCGCCTCGGACGCCCGCGTGCTCGCCTACATGGACGTCGACCTGTCGACCGACCTGCGCGCCCTGCTGCCGCTGGTCGCCCCGCTGCTGAGCGGCCACTCCGACCTCGCCATCGGCAGCCGCCTCGCCCGCGGCGCCCGCGTCGTCCGCGGCCCCAAGCGCGAGCTGATCTCGCGCGCCTACAACGTGATCCTGCACACCGCCCTGCGCGCGCACTTCAGCGACGCCCAGTGCGGCTTCAAGGCCGTCCGCGCCGACGTCGCCGCCCGCCTGCTGGCCGACGTCCGCGACCAGGAGTGGTTCTTCGACACCGAGCTGCTCGTGCTCGCGCAGCGGCGTGGGCTGCGGATCCACGAGGTGCCCGTGGACTGGGTCGACGACCCCGATTCGCGCGTGCGCATCGTCAGCACCGCGGTCCAGGACCTCAAGGGCGTCGCGCGGCTGATGGCCGGCTCGCCGGTGCTGCGCTTCATGGGCGTCGGCGTCGCCTCGACGCTGGCCTACGCGCTGCTGTACCTCCTGCTGCGCGGACCGCTCGGCGCGGGCGGCGCCAACGGGCTCGCGCTCGCCGCCACCGCGGTGGCCAACACGGCGGCCAACCGGCGCCTCACGTTCGGCATCCGCGGCCGCCACGAGCTGGTCCGCCAGCACGTGATGGGCGCGGTCGTGTTCGTGCTCACGCTCGGCCTGACCAGCGGCGCGCTGGTCGTCCTGCACGGGCTCGACCGCGCACCGTCGCGCACGCTGGAGCTGGCCGTCCTGGTCGCAGCGAGCCTCGTCGCGACGATCACGCGCTACGTCGGACTGAAGACGTGGGTCTTCGCACGGCGCCACCGTCGCGCCGCGGCGGTAGGGTCCGCGCCCGCGTGACCGTCCTGACCTCGAGCTTCGATCCGACATCGGAGGCCGCCGCCGCCAACCGCGAGGCGATGCTCGTGCGGCTGGCCGAGCTCGACGAGCTGCTGGCCCGGACCCGGGCCGGCGGCGGCGAGCGCTACGTCGAGCGCCACCGCAAGCGTGGCAAGCTGCTGGCCCGCGAGCGGATCGAACTGCTCCTGGACCGCGACTCGCCGTTTCTGGAGCTGCAGCCGTTCATGGCCTGGCACACCGACTTCCACGTCGGCGCGTCCAACGTCTGCGGGATCGGGGTCGTCGAGGGCGTCGAGTGCATCGTCGGCGCCTCGGACGCGACGATCCGCGGCGGGACCTCGAACCCGTTCACCCTGCGCAAGTCGCTGCGCTCGCAGGAGATCGCGCTCGTCAACCGGCTGCCGCTGATCAACCTCGTCGAATCCGGCGGCGCGGACCTGCCGACGCAGGCCGACGCGTTCATCCCCGGCGGGGCGGTCTTCCGCAACCTCACGCGGCTGTCCGCGCACGGCATCCCGACCGTCGCGCTGGTGTTCGGGAACTCGACGGCGGGCGGCGCCTACGTGCCGGGCATGTGCGATTACAACGTCTTCGTCGAGGGGCGGGCGAAGGTCTTCCTCGGCGGCCCGCCGCTGGTCAAGATGGCCACCGGGGAGGAGGCCGACGACGAGGAGCTCGGCGGCGCCGAGATGCACTCGCGCGTGTCCGGCCTGAGTGACTACCTGGCCGTCGACGAGCCGGATGCGCTGCGGCTCGGGCGCGAGATCGTGCGCAACCTCAACTGGCGCAAGCTCGGCCCCGGGCCGACCGAGGAGCCCGCCGAGCCGCGCCACGATCCCGAGGACCTGGTGGCGCTGGTAAGCGCCGACCCAAAGGTCCCGTTCGACCCACGCGAGGTGCTCGCCCGCGTGCTCGACGGCAGCCGCTTCGACGAGTTCAAGCCGCTGTACGGGCCGGCGCTGACGACGGGTTGGGGCTCGATCCACGGCTATCCCGTCGGCGTGCTCGCCAACGTGCGCGGGATCCTCTTCTCCGAGGAGGCCCAGAAGGCGGCGCAGTTCATCCAGCTCGCCAACCAGAAGGACGTCCCGCTCGTCTTCCTGCACAACACGACCGGCTTCATGGTCGGCAAGGACTACGAGCAGGGCGGCATCATCAAGCACGGGGCGCTGATGATCAACGCGGTCGCCAACTCGAAGGTCCCGCACCTGGGCGTGATGATCGGCGGCTCCTACGGCGCCGCGAACTACGCCATGAGCGGCCGCGGCTACGACCCGCGCTTCATGTTCGCCTGGCCCAATGCGCAGTCGAGCGTGATGGGGCCCGCCCAGCTCGCCGGCGTGCTCGACATCGTCGCCCGCGCCTCGGCGAAGGCGCGCGGGAACGAGATCGACGAGGGGAACCTGCAGGCGATGCGCGAGGCGGTCGAGGCGCAGATCGATGCCGAGCAGTCGGCGCTGTCGAACTCCGGCCGCGGCTACGACGACGCGATCATCGATCCGCGCGACACGCGCACCGTGCTCGGCTTCGCGCTGAGCGTCGTGCACAACGCCGAGGTCAAGGGCGCCGACGGGTTCGGCGTCTTCCGGATGTGATGCGCCGCCTGCTGGTCGCCAACCGGGGCGAGATCGCCCGCCGCGTCTTCGCCACCTGCCGGCGTGTCGGCATCTCGACGGCCGCCGTCTACGCGCCGCCGGATGCCGGCGCGCCGTTCGTGCGCGAGGCCGACGTGGCGGTCGCGCTGGCCGGCGGGCCGATGGCCTATCTGGACGTCGAGGCCGTCGTGGCGGCGGCGGTCCTGGCGGGCGCCGACGCCGTGCACCCG
>JAXDHL010000302.1:0-9924 GCA_034664525.1 Solirubrobacteraceae bacterium | reverse complement strand
GTCCTCGGGTCCACGCCGGCCGGGAGCGCGACGGCCACCAGCGCATCGCCGCCGGAGATCAGGTCCGCGCGGTCCGACAGCACCTGAACCCGCAGCCGCGGCTGCCCGGCGGCGTGGGCCGGGCCTGGGGTCAGCAGCGCGGCCGCGAGCGCGCCGGCCGTGAGCAGCCTGAGTCGCATGGCGCCGGAAGGTAGCGCCCCGACGCACTAGTCGGCGGCACTTCGGCGGAGCTTGGCGAACGCTCGCCCGCAGCCGTCGGTGCGGGGGTGGGCGAGGTCGGTGCCACAGGCGCGGTAGAGCCGCATCAGCGCGTGCTCGCAGCGGGCGAGGACGACGTCGGGCGTGCACAGCACCCTGATGAGGTCCTCGCGATTCGGCGGCGGCCGGCTGTGCTGGGCGCGGCGCACCTCGCTCGCGAACGCGGTCGCGTACTGCGGCGCCCGGCCGAGGCCGCCCGGGCGCGTGAGCAGGATCACGAGCGCGGCGACGCACACGACAAGCCCGAAGCCTGCGCTGAACGACCGAGCCACCGATCAACGGTAACCCCCGCGGCCCGCCACCGCGAGGGTCACCGAAAGGCTCGCACCTATTTCAACTCGGCGGAGGTCTTCTTGAGCAGCAGCCGCGCGATGATCAGCAGCTGGATCTGCTGGGTGCCCTCGAAGATGTCGAGGATCTTCGCGTCGCGCGCCCACTTCTCCAGCAGTTCGGTCTCGGCGTAGCCGGCCGCGCCGCAGAGCGCGATGCAGCGCAGGCAGACGTCGGTGCCGGTGCGGCCCGCCTTGGCCTTCGCCATCGAGGCCTGAAGCGAGTTCGGCCTGCCGTTGTCGGCCATCCACGCCGCCTGCATGGTCAGCAGCCGCGCGGCGTCGTAGTCGGCCTCCATCGCCAGCAGCTCGGCGGCCGCCGCGGACTGGGCGTGCGGCGGGCGGTCCGGATCGACCTCGACCCCGGCCTCGGCCAGCGCGGCGCGCGTGTGGTCGAGCGCCGCGCGGGCGACGCCGACGGCCATCGCGGCCACCAGCGGGCGCGTGTTGTCGAACGTCGCCATGACGCCCGCAAAGCCCTTCTTGGCGTCGATGTCGGGCGAGCCGAGCAGCGCGTCTTTGGGGACGCGGCAGTCCTCGAACGAGAACGCCGCGGTGTCGGAGGCGCGGATGCCGAGCTTGTCCTCGACGCGGATCAGCTTCATGCCAGGGTTGGAGCGCTCGACCACGAACGACTTGATCGCGGCGCGGCCCTTCGAGCGGTCCAGCGTCGCCCACACGACCACGAGGTCGGCGCGCTCGCCGGCGGTCACGTAGATCTTCTCGCCGTTGAGCACGTACTCGTCACCGTCCAGGACGGCCGTCGTGCGGATGGCGGCCGAGTCCGAGCCGGCCTCGGGCTCGGTGATCGCCATCGCGGCCCAGCGGCCGCCGAAGCGCTCGAGCTGCTCGTCGTCGGCGACGGATGCGATGGCCGAGTTGCCCAGGCCCTGGCGCGGCATCGAGAGCAGCAGCCCGACGTCGCCCCAGCACATCTCCATGATCGCCAGCACGCTGGAGAGGTTGGCGCCGTTGCGGGTGGTCGCGCCGCTGCCGTTCGACGACGCGCCGTTCGAGTCCGACTTGCGGACTCCGGCCGCGCCGGCGCCGCCCGAGCCCCCGCCCTCGCTCATCCCGTCGATGAGCGCGGCGAGCATGTCGAGCTCCTTGGGATAGGCGTGCTCCTCGCGGTCGTACTTGCGCGAGATCGGGCGCAGCACCTCGCGGGCGACCTGGTTGGCCTGCGCGACCAGCGGGCGGAACTTCCTGGGGACCTCGAGATTGATGGACACTAGACGAGCAGAGCTCCTTCCATGACGCCCGTGGCCCGCAGGTCGCGATACCAGCGCTCGACCGGGTACTCCTTGACGTAGCCGTGGCCGCCCAGCAGCTGGACGCCCCGGGACCCGATCTGCACGCCCTTGTCGGCGCACAGCCGGCGGGCGATCGCCGTCTCGTAGCCGAAGCTCTTGCCGGCGTCGGCGAGCGCCGCGGCACGCCACGTGGCGAGTCGCATGCCCTCGAGCTCGATCGCGATGTCGGAGACCGTGAACGCCACGGCCTGGCGGTGGCTGATCGGCTCGCCGAACGCCGTGCGCTCGTTGACGTAGGGGATGACGTGATCGAGGACCGCCTGCGCGCTGCCGACGGCGAGCGCGCACCAGGCCAGCCGGGCGCGGTGCACGCACTCGGCGTAGACGGCAGGGTCGGCGCCACCGAGCAGCGCGCCCTCGCCGAGCTTGACGCCCTCGAGATACAGCCGTCCGGTGGCGGCGGCGCGGACGCCCATGGCGGGCTCGGGCTCGGTCAGGATCCCGGTGGTCGAGGACTCGACCAGGAAGAGCGCGGGGCCCTGGCCCTCGAGCTCGGCCGCGACGACGAACAGCTCAGCCCCGGCCACGCCCGGCACCAGCGCCTTGACGCCGTCGAGCACATACCCGCCGTCCGCCTCGCGGGCGGTCGTCTTCAGCGCAAACGGGTCGAACAGCGCGCCCGGCTCGAGCAGGGCGAGCGCGGCGGCCGGCGGGGCCTCCTCGCCCACGAACGCGGGCAGGTAGGTGGCCTGCTGGTCGGCGTCTCCCCACAGCGACAGGGCGGTCGACACGCCGGCCGGGGCGAGGATCGCGGCGGCGAGGCCCATGTCCCCGTACGCCAGCGCCTCGGCGACGAGCACGGTGGTGACCGCGGAGCGCTCCGAGACGGCGCCACCGAGCTCATCGGGCACGCCCAGCATGGTCAGCCCCAGCTCGGCCGCCTGGGCCAGCAGCTCCGGCGGGGCGGCGCACGCGGCGTCGGCCTTCTGGGCGATCGGCCGCAGTTCCTCGCGTCCGAACTCCGAGAACGTCTCGCGCAGCATCTGCTGCTCGTCGTCCGGGGTGAGGTCGAACAGCCCGCTGGTGGAGGCGGGGGAGAGCCGGGCGGGACGCCCGAGCCTGGTCGCGGCCGAGAACGTCCGCCCGGCGGCGCCCGCCGCCCGGAAGCCGTTCCGGCTGGAAGAGAAGATCAGCCGCTCGGCGGGCTTGCGAAGCCCCAGGCGGTCGATGACATCGAGGCTTGCGAACCCGTTGAGGGCGCGCAGGCCGAGGCCCATGCTGCGGTCAGCCACGCTCATACGCGACGGTATTTTACTCGAAAGTCATATAGCCGGGGGCCACACGCACGGCGGCCGCCCCGGAGGGCGGCCGCGAAGCGTGCGGACGGGTGTCCAGGCGGGCGCTAGGCGATGCGGCGGGCACCCACGTAGTGCGGGCCCCAGTACGAGTCCGAGAGCGAGTGCTGCATCACGCCGTGGGTGGTCGCGGAGATCGCGGTGTTCGGCCCGGTGGCGATCCCGACGTGGGATGCGCCGCCGCCCGAGGTGTCGAAGAAGACGAGGTCGCCGGCCTGGATCTGCGACTTCGAGACCGCGGTTCCCATGCCGTACTGCGCGTAGGACGTGCGCGGGATCGAGATGCCCGCCTTCTTGAACACGTACTGCGTGAAGCCGGAGCAGTCGAAGCCGGCCGGCGTGGTGCCGCCGGACGCATAGGGCGTCCCGATCAGCGACTGGGCGATCGCCACGACGGAGCTGCCGGCGCCGCTGGCGGGGGCGGCCGGGGCGGCGGCGTCCGGGTTGACGCCGAGCGCCTGGAGCACCTGCGCATCGGGCTTGCCGTCGGCGGTCAAACCGTGGGCGGCCTCGTAGGACTTCAGTGCGGCGCTGGACCGTGGGCCCCATGCGCCGTCGGCGGTGACCCCGAGCTTGGCCTGCAACTGCTTGGTGGCCGCGCTCGAGAGCGAGACGGCGGGCGGGGCGGCCGTGCCCGACTGCTGCTTGACGCTTGCGGTCCGCTGCGACGCCGGGACCTGGAGGTTCAGCGCCGCGGTGGTGAGCGGTCCGACGCGGCCGATCGCGGGCAGTCCATGCGCGCGCTGGAAGCGCTTCACGGCGGCCTCGGTCTGGGGGCCGAACGCGCCGTCGGCGGTGATGCCGAGCGCCGCCTGCAGCGCCTTCACCGCCTCGCCGCTGGAGCCGCGCGCGAGGTCGAGCGAGACGGTGGGCGCCGCCACGGCCGTGCTCGCGCCACCGGTCGCGACGGCGGCCACGCCACCGGTGAAGGCGACGGTCGCCACCGTGAGCCCCATCCGCGCCGTCTGCACCTCGCCGAAGCGCGCGCGCCGCACGGTGCGCCGCCGCAGCGAGCGCTCGCTGGAACGCGTCCAGTGATCGTGCAGGCCGAGGTCACGGACGCCGGGTGGCTCGGACAAGATGGCCCAGCCGTCATCGGTGGCGGGGATGAAGGCACTACTCGACTCGGCGCAGGACAACGTGCGCTCCTTCTCTGCACTCGGATTGCCGTTCGCCTACGAGGTGAGCTGTCGGGCTCGCGCACGGCGCGCTACGCCACCTGACCGTGGCGATTCGCCCCCGGGCCGGGCTGACGGACAATCAGCGCGACCCAATGGTTCCCCCGTTCCCCGGGCTTCGGAAAGCTCGGAGACTCGGCTATTCGGGGCACCATAACACCGCTTCCGGACGGTCGATGCGGTGCCCTCCCGAGGCGTCCGTTGGTCTACAACGCGAGCCCGTGCGCGCGGGCTCGTGACACGACCTCCGGCACGCCGTGCTCCTGCGCCGCGGCCACCAGCCCCGCGTACGGCGCGGGATCGCGCCCGTCGGCCAGGCCGGCGAGACGGTCGAGCTGGACGTCGCCCAGATGGGCGAGCAGGTCCAGCGCCTCGACCCACAGCTCCTGCTCGGCGACGACGTCGAGCACGCGCGCGAGCCGCTCGTCCGGCAGCAGCGCGATCACGTGGTCCAGGCGGTCCTTGCCCTCCAGCACGAATGCCGTGCGCAGCAGCGACGCATCGTCGATCTGCGCCGTACAGGCGGCGAGCGTGGCGTCCGGCAGGAAGGCGACGAACCGCCCCATGGCGACGGTCTCCCCGCGCTCGGCCAGGATGCCGGCGACGGCGGTGAGCAGCTCGATCGGCATCCCGACGATGACCCCGGTGGCTCGGCGCGGGTCCAGCTCGGCGGCGACGTCGGCCAGGAACGCGGCCGGCAGGCGCTGCCCGACCGCGACGGCGCGCTCGGGGTCGAGCAGGCCGGTGAGGCGCGCGCACAGCAGCGGGCCGAACGCCTTCTGGCCGATCGTCGCCATCAGCGCGTTCGGGACGACCTTGCCCGCCTCGGCTATCCGCCTCAGCCGGTGACG
Source organism: Solirubrobacteraceae bacterium (assembly GCA_034664525.1). Lineage (GTDB taxonomy): Bacteria > Actinomycetota > Thermoleophilia > Solirubrobacterales > Solirubrobacteraceae > DATLGB01. Next base: position 4,700 of record JAXDHL010000302.1, on the reverse strand, counting down.
GTCGCCGTCGAAGAGCACGTCGGTGACCCGCATTCGCAGCGCCGCGAGGTCCTCCGGCGCGCAGCCCTGCAGGTAGTCCAGGCGGGCGGCCGGAAGCCCCAGCAGGCGGGCCAGCTTGAGCACCTCGGCGCGGGCGACCAGCCCGGCCGCGCCCGTCACCGCATGCCCACGATCTTCTTCATCGGCCCGCGCAGCAGCACGGGCACGAAGCGCAGACCCGCCGCGCCGGCCTCGGCCAGCGCCGCCGACTGCGCTTGGCGCGTCGTGTGGATGGCGGCGGCGAGCTTCGCCAGCCGCTCGTCGTCCAGCGTCTGCAGCAGGCCCGGCGGCGGTGGCGCGCCGAGCTGCTCCTCGAGGGCCCGGACGCCGTTCATGGCCGCGAATCTATCCGCCATCGGCGATGATGGGCGCATGGTCGCCCTGATCACCGGCGCGTCGAGCGGTATCGGCGAAGCCACCGCCCGGCGCCTGGCCGGCACCCATCGCCTCGTCCTCGTCGCTCGGCGCCAGGACCGCCTCGACGCGCTCGCGACCGAGGTCGGGGGCGCGACGGTGATCGCGGCCGACCTCACCGATCCGGCGGCGGCGGCACGGATCGCGCAGCGCGTCGAAGCCGAGCACGGCCGCCTCGACCTGCTCGTCAACAACGCCGGCGCCGCCTGGCGCGGGACGTTCGCCGACACCGGGGTCGAGAACCTGCAGCGGCACATGGCGCTCAACTTCGAGGCGCCGGCGCGGCTGACCGAGGCGCTGCTGGCGCTGCTGCGGCGCTCGGCGCCGAGCGCGATCGTCAACGTCGCCAGCGTCGCCGGGCGCATCTCGCGGGCCCGGTCCGCGGCCTACTCGGCGAGCAAGTTCGCCCTCATCGGCTGGAGCGACGGGCTGTATCTCGAGGAACGCCGGCACGGCGTGCACGTGGGGCTCGTGCTCCCCGGCTTCGTCGCCACGGAGGGGTTCCCGCAGCAGGAGCTACGCGACCGCGCCGCGACCCGCTGGCTGGTGTCCACCCCGGACAAGGTCGCCGAGGCGATCGCGGATGCGGCGGCGGGCAAGGCGGAGCGCTACGTGCCGCGGCCGTATGCGATCTTCGCCGGCCTGCGCGTGCTGGCCCCCGGGCTCGTCCGGCGCGTGACCGGCGGCAGCGCGATCATCACCCCGGCCACCGGCACGCCGGCCTCGACGTAGGCGCTACCCGAGCAGCCGCACGATCGCGACGATCCCGACCGCGACGATGACGGCGCGCAGCGCGGCGTCGGGCAGGCGCTTGCCGACGCGCGCGCCGATCTGGCCGCCGATCACCGAGCCGCCCGCGATCAAGGCGACCGGCAGCCAGGCGATGTGGGCGACCAGCACGAAGACGATGCCGGCCACGCCGTTGACGATCGCCGCCAGCACGTTCTTGAGCGCGTTGATGCGCTGCAGGTGGTCGGGCAGCGACAGCCCGAGGATCGAGAGCAGCAGGATGCCCTGGGCCGCGCCGAAGTAGCCGCCGTACACGCCGGCCAGATAGACCCCGGCCGCCGTCAGCGGCCCGCCGTGCGGGGGCGCGGCGTCACGGCGGGCCCGCAGGCGCGTGCTGAGCCGTGGCTGCAGCACGATCAGGACGAGCGCGATCACGATGAAGACCGGCACGATCGCCTTGAAGTACGAGGCCGGGAGGACGAGCAGCAGGACCGCCCCGGTGATCCCGCCGGCGAGCGAGGCGCTGCCGAGCCGCAGCACGCGCTGGCGCTGGCCCGCGAGCTCGTCGCGGTAGCCGAACGCGCCGGACAGCGAGCCGGGCACGAGCCCGATCGTGTTCGACACGTTGGCGGTGACCGGTGCGTACCCGACCGCCAGGAGCACGGGAAACGTGATCAGGGTCCCCGAGCCCACGACGGTGTTGATGGTCCCCGCTGCGACGCCGGCGAGTGCGACCAGGACCGCCTCGAGCAGCGACACCGCCTGCAGGTTAGGCGGCGGCAGCTCCCGGACCGGGCAGCGCCTGCACGTCGCGCACCTCGACCGCCGCGCCGCACGTCTCGCAGATCCGGTGGTCGTCGATCGCGCCGCCGCAGTCGCGGTGCACGAACAGCCGCGGCGGCCCGCCGGGCGCCTCGTGCTTGTCGCCCCAGCGTGCGAGCGCGTGGACGACCGGCCACAGGTCACGGCCCTTGTCGGTCAGCCGGTACTCGTGGCGCAGCGGGCGCTCGGAGTATGCGCGGCGCTCCAGCACGCCGGCCTCCACCAGCCGGCCGAGGCGGTCGGTGAGCACGTTGCGGGCGATCCCGAGGTCGGCCTGGAAGTCGTCGAAGCGCCGGATCCCGAGCAGCGCATCGCGCAGGATCAGCAGCGTCCAGCGCTCGCCCACGACCTCGAGCGTGCGCGCGATCGAGCAGACCTGGGTGTCGTACGTGCGGGGCAGCATCTTCGGCCAGGCTAGTCGGTTGCGTGAAGCAACGCAACCCGCTACGGTGCCCGGGCCATGTCCGTTTCATCATGCAACTCGGGAGCCCAGCGATGAGCCGCAGGTGGCAGGTGTTCACGATCGTGTCGGCCGGGGTCTTCCTCTCCTCGCTCGACCTGTTCATCGTCAACATCGCGTTCCCGGCCATCAACCGGGACTTCGCGGACGCGACGCTCGCGCAGCTGGCCTGGATCCTCGACGCGTACGCGATCGTGTTCGCGGCGCTGCTCGTCCCGGCCGGCCGGATGGCCGATCGCGCTGGGCGCAAGCGCGCGTTCCTGGCCGGCCTGGCCGTCTTCTCGCTCGCCTCCGCCGCCTGCGCGGCGGCGCCGTCGGTCGCCTTCCTGGTGGCGTTCCGCATCGTCCAGGCCGCAGGCGCGGCGCTGATCGTCCCGACCTCGCTCGGGCTGATCCTGCCCGAGTTCGCGCCCGAGGAGCGGGCGAAGGCGGTGGGGCTGTGGGCGGCGATGGGCGCCGTCGGCGCCGCCGCCGGGCCGCCGATCGGCGGGCTGCTGGTCCAGGGCTCGTGGCGGCTCGTGTTCCTGGTCTCGGTGCCGGTCGGCGCCGCCGCGATGATCGCCGGCGCCCGCGTGCTGCGCGAGCAGCGCGACGAGACCGCGACCCGCATGCCCGACCTGCCGGGCGCCGGCCTGCTCGCCTCCGCGATCGGCGTGCTCGTCCTCGGGATCGTCGAGGGACCCTCGTGGGGCTGGGGATCGTCGCGTGTGCTCGGCGCCTTCGCGGCCGCGCTCGCCGGCCTGGCCGTCTTCGCCTGGCGCTCGGCGCGCCACCACACGCCGGTGGTCGAGCCGGCGATCCTGCGCCTGCCCGGCTTCGGCCTGGCCAACGCGGCGACGCTGCTGTTCTTCGCCGCCTTCGGGGCGATGGTGCTCGCCGCCGCGCTGTTCCTCACCGGCGTCTGGCACTACTCGGTGCTGACGGCCGGTCTGGCGCTCGCCCCCGGGCCGGTGATGGCCGCGGTCGGCTCGGCCGCCGGCGGCCGCATCGTGACCCGCGGCGGCGTGCGCGCGGCGGCGGTCCCCGGGGGCCTCCTGTTCGCGGGGTCGATGACCGCGCTCGCGCTGTGGATGACGCCCGAGCCGCACTACCTGACGCGCTACCTGCCGTGGAACCTGCTCGGCGGCTTCGGCATCGGGCTGGTCATCGCGTCGCTGTCGGCCGCGGTCGCGGCTTCGCTGCCGTCCCAGCGCTTCGCGACCGGCACCGCGATCTTCTCGATGGCGCGCCAGATCGGGATCGCGCTCGGGGTGGCGGTCCTGGTCGCGATCGTCAGCGTGCCGGACGCGGCCGATCCCGTGGGCGTCTTCGCGACCGCCTGGACGGCGATGGCCATGGGCGGCTTGGTCGTGGCGGCGATGGCGACCGGCCTCGGCGGCGCCCGCCGGCCGGCGCCGCAGCCGGCCCCCGCGTAAGCCCGGAGCGGCGCCGAGGCGCTAGGTTGCGCGGCCGATGGCCGCCGAGATCCCCGCCTGGGCGCTCGACGCCGAAGCCGCCGAGGCCAACCGGATCGCCGCACCCTGGCCGCACGCGGTCACGCGCGAGTGGGCGTGGGGCGCCTCGGACGGGGCGGGCGTGCGGGTGTGCATCGTCGACTCCGGGGTCGACGGCGAGCACCCGCTCGTCGGGGGCATCTCGCAATCCGTGGCTCCGGTGCCGGGTGAGGACGGGGAGCCGGTCATCGCCGACGACGGCGAGGGCGACGTGTCCGGTCACGGGACGGCGTGCGCGGGGATCATCCGCTCGCTCGCGCCGGCCTGCGAGATCACCAGCGTGCGCGTGCTCGGTCCTGACCTCGGCGGTACGGCCGCCGACCTGCTGACCGGCCTCGAGTGGGCGATCGAGCAGCGCTTCGACGTCGTCAACCTCTCGCTGTCGACCCGCAAGCGCGCCGTCGTCGGAGAACTGCACGAGCTCGCTGACCGCGCCTACTTCAACCGCACCCTGCTGGTCGCGTGTGCGCACAACGCGCCGGTGGAGAGCTTCCCGTGGCGCTTCTCGAGCGTGCTCTCGGTCGCCGGACACGCGGGCGAAGACCCCTACGAGGTGCATACGAACGCCGCCCCGCCCGTCGAGTTCTACGCGCGCGGGGTCGACGTCGAGGTGGCGTGGGCCGAGGGGTCGACGATCCTCGCCACCGGCAACTCGTTCGCCGCGCCGCACCTCAGCGGGCTGTGCGCGCGGATCCTCGGCACCCATCCCGGGCTGACCGTGACCCAGGTCAAGAGCCTGCTGT
>JAXDHL010000301.1:0-6013 GCA_034664525.1 Solirubrobacteraceae bacterium | reverse complement strand
TACGGCGTGCTCGAGAAGCAGTTCCGCACGTACTACGACAAGGCGTCGCGTCAGCCGGGCATCACCGGCGAGAACCTGCTGCGGATCCTCGAGTGCCGCTTCGACAACGTGCTCGTGCGCCTCGGCTTCGCCGCGTCGCGCCGGCAGGCCCGCCAGATGGTCCGCCACGGCCACTGGACGATCAACGGTCGCCGCGTCGACATCCCGTCCTACCAGGTGCGCGAGGGTGACGTGATCACCTATCGCAACATCGCGGAGGGCGCGGAGCAGGTCATCCGCGACGCGACCGAGCTCACTGCCCAGGTGCCCGCGTGGCTCCAGGCGGACCACGACGCCCTGACGGCGAAGGTGCTCCGGCGCCCGGACCGCAAGGAGATCGCGGCGCCGGTGCAAGAGCAGCTGATCGTCGAGCTGTACTCCAAGTAGCCGCAGTCGCCGTCCCGGCCCGGCTGCGCCTCGAGCGCGCCGGCCGGGGCCGAAGCCCCCACTCTTGTGTGGCGCCTCCCACCCCGAGACCGAAGACCAGGACACTGATGCTTGACTTCCAGATCCCCCGAATCACCGCCGAAACGGTCGAGGAGAACCGCGGAACCTTCGTGGTCGAGCCGCTCGACCGCGGTTTCGGCTACACGTTCGGCAACTCGCTGCGGCGCGTGCTGCTCGCCTCCCTGGGCGGCGCGGCCGTGACGTCCGTGCGGATCGAGGGCGTCGCGCACGAGTTCTCGACCATCCAGGGCGTCAAGGAGGACGTCACGGACATCATCCTCAACCTCAAGGGCGTCGTGTGCAAGATGCACTCGGACGCGACCGAGGTCGAGGCCCCGCTGGTCGTCACCGGCCCCGGCGACATCACGGCCAAGGACATCGACCTGCCGAGCGGGGTCGAGATCCTGAACCCGGACGCGCCGATCGCCACGCTCGACAAGAAGACCAAGCTCGAGATGTACCTGACGATCGGCCGCGGCCGCGGGTATCGCCCGGCCGAGGAGAACAAGACGCCGGACCAGCCGATCGGCGTCATCCCGATCGACTCGATCTTCTCGCCCGTCCGCCGCGTCGCCTACTCCGTCGAGCCGGCCCGCGTCGGCCAGCGCACGGACTTCGACAAGCTGACGCTCGACATCGAGACCGACGGGTCGATCGACCCGCAGGCCGCGCTCCGCGAGGCCGCGGAGATCCTCATCTCCTCGCTGTCGATCTTCACCGACGAGGAGCGCATCGAGGAGCTGCGCCAGGGTCCGGCCGCGCTGTCGGGCATCGAGAACGGCGCCGGAGCCGGCGGCGCGCTCGTCGGCGGCGGCCGCCAGGGCGGCGGCTCGCCGATGGACGACATCCTGATCGAGGAGCTCGAGCTCGGCGTGCGGTCCTACAACTGCCTCAAGCGGGCCGGCATCCAGACCGTCGGCGACCTGATCTCGAAGTCCGAGGGCGAGCTCAACGCGATCCCGAACTTCGGCAAGAAGTCGATCGACGAGGTCGTCGAGACGCTGTCGCAGCGCGGCCTGAACCTGCGCAACGACTAGTAGGATCACGCACCCGCGATGCGCCACCAAAAGACCCGACACAAGCTCTCGCGCGACTCGGCGCACCGGAAGGCCCTGCTGGCCAACCTGTGCATCGAGGTCATCGACCATGAGCGGATCAAGACGACCGAGGCGAAGGCCAAGGCCGTCAAGCCGGAGATCGAGCAGCTGATCACCCTCGCCAAGAAGGGCGACCTGCACGCCCGCCGGCAGGCGATGTCCACCCTGCAGCACCCGGACAAGGGCATCATCTACAAGCTGTTCGACGAGATCGCCCCGCGCTACACCGAGCGCCCGGGCGGCTACACCCGGATCCTCAAGCTGGGCCCCCGTCGAAGCGATTCGACGGAGATGGTCTACCTCGAGCTCGTCTAGGGGTGCCGCGGCGGCCGTCGACGGTCGCCCCGGAACCCGCCGCGGCCTCCGCCGCGGCGGGCTCCCGTGAGGTCTCCGTCAAGCTCACCCTCGAGTACGACGGGACGCGCTTCCACGGCTGGGCGATCCAGCCCGGGAAGCGCACCGTCGCGGGCGAGCTCCAGGCGGCGCTCGAGACGTTGCTGCGCCTCCCGGTCGAGCTGACGGTCGCCGGGCGGACCGACCGCGGCGTCCATGCCCGTGGCCAGGTCGTCTCCTACGACGGCCCGCCGCCGCCTCTGCGCAACCTGAACGCGTTGCTGCCCCACGACGTCGCCGTGCTGGCCGCCGAGCCGGCCCCGCCGGGCTTCAACGCCCGCTTGGACGCGCGCAGCCGTTCCTACCTCTACCGCGTGCACACGCGCCGCTGGGGGCCGTCCCCGTTCGAGGTCGGCCGGGCGCTGTGGTGGCCGCACCGCGTGGATCTGGGTGCCCTGCAGGCGTGCGCGGCGGCGATCGCCGGCGAGCACGACTTCACGGCGTTCACCCCGAGCGGCGGCTACCACCGGCGCTTCGAGCGCGTCGTCCTCGCCGCGTCCTGGGCCGCGGGCGGCGAGCAGACGCTCGAGTTCCACATCGAGGCGGATGCGTTCATGCGCCACATGATCCGCGTCCTGGTTGGCACCATGCTGGAGGTGGCCGGCGACCGCCGCACGCTCGAGGACTTCACCGCGCTGCTGGCCGGCGCGCCGCGCTCGGCTGCGGGGCCGACCGCCCCGGCGCACGGGCTCTACTTCCTGGGGGCGCGTTACCCGGGGTGAGACGCCGCCTGCTCCTCGCGCTCGCGGTCACCGTCCTGGCCGCCGCCGGCATCTGGTCCGCGCTGCGCGTCGCGGGTCCGGCGACGTACACCACCGCGCTGGGCGACGTGCAGCTCGACCTGCAACCGGCCTGGCCGGCCGACCGCGGCGTCAACCTCTACGTGCCGCTGGCCGATTGGGGGCTGCGGGCCAGGATCGTCGGCGCGCCGGTCTCGGTGTCCGCCGAGCCGCGCCGGATCGACCGCGATGGGCTGGTCAAGGTCGTGACGGCGGCCAGCCCGTTCCTGCCCGCCCTGCGCGCCGAGCTCGCCGCCGACCTGCGCTCGCTGGCGCTCCGGGCCTTCCTGTTCGCGCTGCTCGGCGGTCTCGTCGGCGGGGCGATGGCCGTGCTCGTCTGGGAGCGCCTCGGGGTCCGCGGGCGCCGGCTGCTGCTGGCGCCGGTGGCGGGCGTGGGGCTCGCGGTCGCCTGCGCGCTCGTGCTCACCGGGTGGAGCGCGGTGACCTGGCAACCGGACCGGTTGGAGCGCCCGACCTACTACGCGTCGGGCCGGGAGCTGCAGCGCCTGCTCGACCAGGCCGACCAGCTGCGGCGCACCGGCGAGCAGTACGCCAACCGCGTCGACGTCGCGATCCGCTCGATCGCCGGCCTGCTCAAGGAGGGCCCGCACAGCGGCCAGACGCCGGGCGGCACGCGAATCATGCTCGCCTCCGACATCCACAACAACGTCTTCACGCTGCCCGTGCTGCGGCGCTTCGGCCAGGGACGCCCGACGTTCCTGGCCGGCGACTTCACGATCAACGGATCGAAGCTGGAGACGGGCCTGCTGCGCGGTCTGGACCGGCTCGGCAAGCCGGTGGTCGCGGTCTCGGGCAACCACGACTCGCCCGGCCTGATGCGCCTGCTGGCCCGCCGCGGCCTGATCGTCCTGACCCATCGCAGCGGCGTGCGCGACATCGCCGGCCTGTCGGTCGCGGGCTTCGAGGACCCGCTGGAGTTCCAGGGCGGGGCGTTCCCCTCCGGCGTGCGCACGGCGCTGTCCTTCTCGGACTTCCCGGACGGCCAGGAGCGCTTCCAGGACGCGGTCGCGAGCCGCTGGGCCTGGTGGCGCGCGCTGCCGCGCCGGCCCGAGGTGCTCGTCCTGCACCAGGAGGGGATCGCGAAGGCGCTCGCCAACCTGATCTGGAGCGCCGACCCGACGGGGCCGCCGCTGACGATCCTGGCCGGGCACACGCACGTCCAGCGGCTCGACCGCTACGGGCCGGTCACGATCGTCAACGGCGGCACCGCGGGGGCGGGCGGGCTGTTCGGCGCCGGGAAGGACCCGGTCGGCTTCGCGCTGCTCGACCTCACCGCCGAGGGCGCGCTGGAGGCCACGGATCTCGTGCAGCAGAACCCGGCCGACGGGTCGGCCCAGGCGCGCCGCGTGATCACCGAGCGCCCGGACTGCGACGGACGGTTGGTGTTCTGCCACGACAGCCCGCAGCTGCCCGACCTCCCGGGCACCCCAATCGAGGCGCCGGTCGGCCCCCGCGGGCCCGGATCCCGCTAGTGCCCCGGCGGCGAGGACGTCCACGGCGCCATTATCGTGCCCGGGGTGCGGGTCCTCCTGACCAACGACGACGGCATCGACGCCAACGGGCTGCAGACCCTGCGGCGCGCGCTGCTGCGGGTCCCCGGCCTCGAGCTGGCGGTCATCGCGCCCGACTCCAACCGCTCGGCGACCGCCCGCTCGATCACCGTCCGGCGGCCGATCTGGGTCAAGGAGGTCGACTTCGGCGACGGCACCAGCGGCTTCGCGACCGACGGCACGCCGGTCGACTGCGTGCGCTTCGCGACGCTCGGGCTGATCGAGGGCTTCGAGGCCGACCTGATCGTCTCCGGCATCAACCACGGCGCCAATCTCGGCGACGACATCACCTACTCGGGCACGGTCGCCGCGGCGCTCGAGGGCGTCGTCCTGGGCCTGCCGGCGATCGCCGTCTCCCAGCTCGCCGCCAGCGATGACTGGCACGCCACCGGGGACATCGACTTCTCCGCGGCGGCGGCGTTCGTCGCCCGCGTCGTGGAGGAGATCGACGATGTGCCGCTGCCCGCCGGGACGCTGCTCAACGTCAACGTCCCGCACGGCGACATCGCGGGCGTCGAGGTCGCCCGGCTCGGCAAGCGCATCTACCGCGACGAGCTGTCGCTGATGCAGGACGAGGGCGGTCGCAGGCTCTACCGGATCTACGGCCCGGCCCCGGACAACGACGACGAGCCCGGCACCGACCTGCACGCGGTCGCCCAGGGGCACGTCGCCGTGACGCCGCTGCACTTCGACCTGACCGACCAGCCGGGCATCGAGACGCTGGGCGCCTACGACCTCGCCCGCCTGCTCGGGCCGGCCGCCGAGGAGGTCGAGTGACGCCGGATCCCGCGGCCCGCGCGGACGAGCTCAAGCGCGAGCTGCGCTACCACAACAAGCGCTACTACGAGGACGACGACCCGGAGATCGGCGACGACGCGTACGACGCCCTGCTCAACGAGCTGCGGGCGATCGAGACCGAGCACCCCGAGCTGCTGACGCCGGACTCGCCGACCCAGGTGGTCGGGGCGGCGCCGGTGTCGCGGCTGGAGAAGGTCACCCACCTGCAGCCGATGTTCTCGCTCGCCAACGCGCGCACCGAGGAGGAGCTGCGCGGCTGGATCGGCCGCATGCGCAACCACCTCGCGCGCGAGGGGATCGAGGACCCGGGGTTCCGGTTCGTCGCTGAGCCGAAGATCGACGGGCTGGGGTTGTCGCTCGTGTACCGCGACGGGCTGCTCGAGCGCGCGGCGACCCGCGGCAACGGCGAGATCGGCGAGGACGTCACCCACAACATCCGCACGATCGAGGCGGTGCCGAAGCAGCTCCGCGGCGACCCGCCGGCGCTGGTCGAAGTGCGCGGCGAGGTCTACATGAGCCTGCCGGACTTCCAGCGCACCAACGAGCGCCGGGCCGAGCAGGGTCAGCCGACGTTCATGAACCCGCGCAACTCCGCCGCGGGCGCGATCCGCCAGCTCGACCCGCGGCAGATGCTCGAGCGGCCGCTGTCCTTCTGGGCCTACGGCATCGGCGCCGTCGACGGCCTGGCGTTCGAGGCGCACTCGGCGGCGCTGGACTGGCTGCGCGCGATGGGCTTCCCGGTCAACGCCGACATCGCCCTGCTGGACTCCGAGGACGACCTGGTGGAGCGCTGCCGCGACTGGGAGCAGCGGCGCGGCGCGCTCGACTTCGAGATCGACGGGGTGGTGATCAAGGTCGACCAGATCGCGCTGCAGCGCCGGCTCGGGGT
>JAXDHL010000300.1:0-4107 GCA_034664525.1 Solirubrobacteraceae bacterium | reverse complement strand
CTCGACGCGCATGCGTCCGCGGGCCAGACGCTGCGGATCCTGATCGTGCTGTTCACGCTCGCGCTCCTCGGGACGCTGTACGCGCGGCGCCGGGCGCTGGCCGGCCCGGCGATGATCGGCCTGCGCGTGCTGGTCGCGGCCCTGGCGATCGCCTCGGTCTTCTTCGTGATCCGTACCGGCCACCTCGGCGCGAAGCTGACCTGGGGCAACCGAGGCGGCTTCGGGGGTCCGCCACAGGGCTTCCGGTTCGGGGGTTGAGCGGCGGGCGGGAGAGCTAGTCGTAGCGTGCGGGGCGAATGACGCATCTCATGGATGCATCGGTCGCCCAGGCGATGCCGGTCGCTTCGGGGTCTTGCGCGCGTCAGGCCCGCGTGTAGGTCAGGTCGTCCGCGAAGGCCTAGCCAGGAAGGAGCGCCATGCCGGGCTACACGTCAGGGGCCGACGACGACGTTGTTGCCCGTCACGACGACCCCGGTCACCGCAGGGCTGATGATCGTGGGGCCGATGGTGGTGTCGATCGAGCCGACCGCAGGCCCGATGAAGCTCAGGCCCCCGCACACCTGGGCGGTAACTCCGCCCGGGCGGCCCATGATCTCGCCACCGGTGGCGTTCCCGCAGGCGCCCGCGAGGCTGTCGGGAACCGACAGGGCGCCGATCGGCAGCAGGTCCAGCCGACCGGCCGGCGCGGTGCTCGCATGTGCCGCAGGAGCGCCGACGGCAGACGCGGCGATTGCCGCGAGCGCCGCAATGCAGGGCGACAGGCGCGAGATCATCCGGCCAATGATGAGCGCTGGAGCACGCCCGGCCCCCTGTTCTCCAGCACCGTCGCGCCTGGCCTCTCGGCCTCAGTCGGCGGCCGGCGGGGCGAGCGTCCTGCCGAGCCAGAGCCAGAATGCGCGAGCCGGGCCGCGTGGCGCGGGCCGCGTGCGGCGCAGGGCGCGCAGCGAGCGGCGCAGATCGACTCCGGAGACCGGTATCGCGACCAACGTGCCGGCGGCGACCTCGGCGGCGACCACGCGCTCGGAGAGCAGCGTGAAGCCGCTGGCGAGCACGGCGCGCTTGAGCGACTCTGAGCTGGAGACCTCCGATCGCGGTTGCAGGTCGACGCCGGCGTCGGCGAGCCGGGCGGTCGCCACGGCGCGGGTACCCGATCCCGCCTCGCGGGCCAGGTACGGCTCGCCGGTCAGCTCCTTGGGCGCGACGGTGCGACGGCGCGCCCACGGATGGTCGCTCGCCACGATGACGCGAATCTCGTCGTGGGCGACGACGAGCTCTTGGAGCCCGTGCAGGCCGCCGGACGGTCCTTCCACGAAGCCGATTTCGGCCGTGCCGTCGCGCACCGCCTGCACGACGCGCTCGGAGTTGCTGATCGTGGCTGACACCCGGAAGGCCGGCGCGGTTGCGCGGAACGACGCGAGCCAGTCCGGCATGAGCGTCTCGCCGACGGTCCGGCTCGCGTGGACGCACAGCAGCGGTGCCTTGTCCGATGACGTCACCGCGGCTTCGGCGCGCTCGAGCGCGGCGAGCGCCTCGCGGGCCAGCGGGTAGAGCAGGCCGCCGGCCGTGGTCGGGCGCAGGCCGTGGGCGCCGCGTTCGAGCAGCGTGCGACCGACCCGCCGCTCGAGCGCCTGCAGGCGCTTGGTCGCTGCGGACTGCGTGAGCTGTAGCGCGTCGGCGGCACCCTGCACCGTGCCGGACTCCACGGCGGTCACGAAGGCCGCCAGGTCCCGACCCGGTAGTGGGTCCGCGAGGGACATTCCAACCCGGAATGCTACGTCCCGAGGAAGACTGGCGCGAGCCCTGCGGCCGCGGGACGATCGATGGGCACATTGACCCGAATCGAAAGACACGTTCGACATGAAGCCCACCCGAACCCATCTCGCGGCCGTCGCAGCCGCCCTCAGCATGATCGCCATCGCCGCCCCCGCGTCGACCGCGGTCGCCGCTCCGCTTCCGGTGCGCGACCAGCCGGCCAGCGTCGTCGGGCCGACGTTCATCACCGACGGCACGGCGACCTTCACGAACCTCACCCTCGTGACCTCCACACAGGGGGTTTCGTCGGTGCACCAACCCGCTTAGCAGTGGGCGCGCGGGCCGCGAGACTGGCCGATGGGTTCGGCGCGACCGGCCCTTCGGCCTGACGACGGTCCGCCCGGTGGCGGCCACGATCGAGACATGAACCTCGCGCTCCTGGTACTGCGGCTCGTCGTCGGGCTGGGCTTCGCCGCCCACGGGGCGCAAAAGCTGTTCGGCGCCTTCGGCGGCGGCGGCATCGCCGCGACCGGCGGGTTCTTCGAGCAGGTCGGCCTGCGCCCCGGCAAGCGCCACGCCCTCGCCGCCGGCGCGGCCGAGTTCGCCGGCGGTCTGCTGATCGCCCTCGGCCTGCTGACGCCGTTCGCCGCCGCGGCGCTGATCGGCGTGATGACCGCGGCGGTGCTGACCGTCCACGGCCGCAACGGGTTCTTCGTCACCAACAACGGCTTCGAGTACAACCTCACCCTCGCGGCAGCCGTCTTCGCGCTGGCGGGCGTCGGCGCCGGCCACTGGTCGCTCGACCACGCGTTCGGCCTCGACCTGATGAGCACGGGCTGGGCCCTCGGCGCGCTCGTCGTCGGCGTCCTCGGCGGCATCGGCGCGGTCATGAGCGGCCGCCTCGCCGGCGCGCGAAGCGCCGATCCCGGCCGGCCCCACACCGCCTGACGCCGATCGCGCCATCCCGGCCGGTCGCCGCCGGCGGCCGATGCGCCAAGATCCCCGGAGCGTGACCGCGCAGATCACGATCCGACCCTGGGCGAAGCGGGATCGCGAGGCGGTTCAAGGGCTGCTGTCGCTGCTCTCGGCCGAAGCCGTCGTGGTCGCCGGCGATGCCCCGACCTTCGTCGCGGAGGCCGGCGGGCAGGTCGTGGGGATGGTCACGGTGTGCGTGTTCACGACGCTGACGGGCACGAAGGCGTATCTGGACCATCTGGTCGTCACTCGCGAGTGGCGACGGCGCGGAGTCGCCCGGCAGCTCATGCGACACGCGATCGACGTCGCCACGACGGCGGGCGCCGCCAGAATCGATCTGACCGCGAGCGACGCGAAGGTGGCTGCTCGAACGCTGTACGGGTTGCTTGGCTTCCGAGAGCGCGAGACGGGCAGCTTTCGCCTGTCGCTCGCGCCGAATGGTCGCAGCTGAATGCACGGCCCAACCCCGCAGGGGTCGCCGACCGGGCGCCCACGCATCACCCCGATCGGGCGATGCTTCGAGCACGCATCCGGCCGATAGTCGCATGTGCGGATGATGCACGAGCACCGGCACCACAGCTGGGCGGCGGCCACTCCGAAGGCGGTCGACTCCTCCTCGGTCAAGAGCTGACCCGCGATGTCCGCCGACCAGCTCCTCACCCACCTGTTCAACGCCGGCGTGGCGGTCTCGATCATCTCGACGGTGCTCGCGCTCGGGATGTCCTACCGCGTCGTCGAGCTGGTGGCGCCGTTGCGGCGGGTGTGGCTCGTGGTGGGGATGATGGTCGTCAACTCGGTGCTCGTGCCGGCCGCGGCATGGGGGATCGCCAAGGCGCTGCCGATCGACGATGCCGCCGTCACCGGGATGACGCTCGCCGTGCTTGGGGCGGCCAGCGCGGCGGGCCTCAAGGCCACCCAGCTCGCGCGCCGCGCCGACCTCGCGCTGGCCGTCTCGCTGGTGGTCGTCCTGCAGCTGGCGAACCTGGTCGCGGTGCCGCTGTGGGCCGGGCAGGTGGTCAGCGGGGCGTCGATCAGCGCGACCTCGATCCTCGGCAACCTGCTGCTGCTCGTGCTCATCCCGCTGGCCTTGGGTCTGCTGGTCCGCGCGCGCTATGGGGAGCGCGCCGCCGGCTGGCAGGTCGATCTCGGAAAGGTATCCAACCTCGCGCTCGCGCTTGCGCTGATCGCCGGCATCGCGGTCAACTGGCAGGCGATCGTCTCGCTGGTCGGCTCGTGGGTGCTGCTGGCCTCGGCGCTCACCGCGATCCTGAGCGTCGCCCTCGGCGCGCTCGTCGGACACGCGGACCCCGCAACCCGCACGACGACCGGACTGGTGTCCGGACTGCGGTTCGGGTCGCTGGGGCTGATCATCATCGGCAC
>JAXDHL010000299.1:0-4210 GCA_034664525.1 Solirubrobacteraceae bacterium | reverse complement strand
TGCGCGCGAAGGCGCCGCCCAGCACGGTGACCAGCACGTAGCGGCCGTCCGGTGACAGCAGCGCGCCCGATCCGCTCGAGCGGTCCGGCAGCGCGATCGTCCGCTTCACGCGCCCGCGCCGGAGGTCCCAGACGACGACGTGCACGCAGCCGTCGACGCTCGCCATCAGGCGGCTGTCGGGCGTGAACGACGGGGTGGTGGCGGCGCACCCGTCGCTGCTGGCGCCGGGCGGCAGGTCGCGGGCCCGACCGGACCGCGGATCGATGACCCGGGCGTAGAAGCGATCGCCGTCGACGTAGGCGGCGACGATCCGGCCGTCGGGGGCGACGCCCTGCGCGTCCAGGCGGGGGACCGTCACGCCGCCGAGGCGCCGGCCGGTGCGGCCCTCGATCTCGCGGATCCGGAAGCTCGCCGACCGTGGATCCACGTAGGTGAGCCGCCGCAGCTGGGGAGACGCGGCGAAGCAGGCGGAGTTGCAGGTGTTGAAGACGCTCGCGGCCGGGAAGCCGGGGAACCGGCGCACGACGCGGCCGGTGCGGCGGTCGACGATCGCCCCGCGTTCGCCGACCAGGACCAGGTTCCGCCCGTCGGGCGTGAAGTCGACGGCGGGAGCGGCGGGCGCCTGCAGCCGCAGTTGCTCGCTGCCACGGGCGGACCAGGTCCGGAACACGCCGTCCAGCGCCACGGTGACGAGCGACTTCGCGCCCGGCGGGAACGCCATGTCACCGGCGCCGATGCCCGCGCTGCTGGCGTCGCGCACGACGAGGCGGCCGGTCGCGGTATCGAGCACGTCGGTCGCCCCCTGGCTGTAGCCGACGGCGACGAGCCGGCCGTCCCGCGAGGCCTGGACCGGACTCGCGGTCGCCCCGAGCGGGCCGCGCGCGGTCCAGCGCACCCGCCGCGTGCGGGCGTCGACGGCCCACGTCGCCGCGAACTGGTCGTTGTTGGTCGCGTTGATGTCGGCCCCGGTGATGAACCAGGTCCGCAGGTCCGGCGAGACGCGCAGGAAGTTCACGGCGGCGAGATGCGGCGGCCTCGCCAGCCGGACGGTCCGCCGCGTCCCGTGGGCGACGTCGAGCACCGTCAGGCCGCCGAACAGGTTCCCGCGCCCGCGGGTCTGCCCGAGCGAGGCGACCAGCAGCAGGTAGGGCGAGGCCCACATCATGCCGTTGACCACGTTGACGCTGGCGTCGCCGTGGGCGATCACGCGCACGCGGCCGGCGGCGAGGTCGACGATGCCGACCTGCTCCTTGTCGGCGATCGCGAACCTCCGCCCGGGTCGACCGGCCAGCTGCTCGATCGGGAACGGGGCCGTGAACAGGTGGCGGACGTGCCCCGACCGCACGTCGAGACTGACGAGGTCGTGACCGGTGGCGACGATCAATGCCCGCCCCGTCCGGCTCAGGATCATGCCGGTCGAGCCGGCACCGACCCGGATCCGCCGGACGATGCGCTTGTGCGGGAGGTCCGCGAAGACCACATGGCCGTCGCAGGTGTTGTCGGCCGCGGTCCTGCCCTGATCGAAGAGGAACAGGAAGTTGGCCTCCTGGCAGCCCTGGACGCCGAACGGCGGGAGCTGCGACCGCGCCGTGTTGGCATCGAGCGCTTCCGACACGGCCAGCTGCGCCTCGGAGGTCGGGGCGATGCCGAGCGCCGCGCGGGCGAGCAGCAGCGCCCGCTGCGGATCGCGGGCGAGCTGGCTCTGCGCCTGCGCAGCGGTGGCCTGGGAGCGGGCGGAGGCCTCGGTCCGGACGGCGTCGCGCCGGCTCATCAGCGCGAAGGCGAGCAGCGCGAGCGCCACGACGAGCAGCCCCGCGGCGGCGACGAGCGCGCGCCGGAGCCGGCGGTTGGCCTGCGACTGGCTGTGCTGCGTGCGGGCCGCGTCGTCGACGCTGGCGTTCAGGAAATCGCGCTCCGTGCCGTTGAGCAGCGGGCCGTTCGCCCGCGCCCACTCGACCGCGGCGTCCAGTCGCGTGCCGCGGTAGAGGTCGGCCGGCTCGCGTCCCCCCGCGTCCCACAGCCGGGCGGCATCGCCGAGGCGCCGGTGCAGGCGGATCCCCTCCCGGTCCTCCTCGAGCCATCGGCGCAGGGTCGGCCAGCGCCGGATCAGCACCTCGTGGGCGACCTCGGCCGTCCCCTCGTCGAGGGTCACGAGGCGCGCCTCCGCCAGCCGCTCGAGCATGGTCCGCACCGCGTCGCCCGAGGTGCCCTGCGGAACCAGCTCCTCGACCCGAACCCGGCGGCGGGTGTCCTCCACGTCGTCGCCGATCTCGGTCAGCCGCAGGAACACGCTGCGCAGCAGCGGCCGGTCGGAGGCCGGGGTCTCCGCCACCACGGCGTCGGCGGTCTGCGCCACCGCCGAGCTGACGCCGCCGCTCAGGTGATACGCCGCGACCGTCAGCGTCCGCCCGTCGCGGCGCTCCCACGTCTCACGCAGCGCGTGCGACATCAGCGGCAGCGCGCCGGGTTCGCCGGCGACGTCGCGCAGCACCAGGTCGATCAGGCCGGGCTCGAGCCGCAGCCCCGCCAGCCGGGCCGGCTCGGCGATGGCGCGGCGCAGGTCGTCCTCGTGCATCGGCCCGAGCAGGACCTGGTTGTGGGCGACCGACCCGGCGAGCCCGGCGTCGGCGCTCATCTCGCCGTAGAAGTCGGCCCGCACGCCGATCACGACCGGCCCGGGGCGGGCCAGCAGCGCCACGATGAAGCGGGCCGCGCGATCGGCGTCGCGGCACTGGGTGTACAGCTCCTCGAACTGGTCGACGACCAGCAGCTCGCGCCTGTCGTCGGAGAGGTCGAGCGGCGGCTCGGCGCCCGGCGTGATCAGGCGAGCGCCCGCGGCGCACGCCAGCTCGCCCGCGTCCACGGCGGCGAGAACGCCCGCGCGCAGCAGCGAGGACTTGCCGCTCCCCGACGCGCCGACGACCGCGAGCAGCCGGCCTGGCGCGATGCGGGCCAGCACCTCGCGGACCACCTCCTCGCGGCCGAAGAAGAGGTGGCGATCGTGCGGTTCGAAGGCGAGCAGGCCGCGGTACGGGCATTCGGCGGCGGCCGGGGCGGTCGTGAGACCGGGACCGGCGAGCGCCTTGATCGGCTCCGGCTGCTCGATGCCCTTGAGGCTGTGCGGGCCGAGGTCGACGATCGTGTAGCCCGCCGGAAGGTGCGCGCTCGCGAGCGCCGCGGTCGTCTCGGAGAGCAGGATCTCGCACCCGCCCGCCTCGCCGCGCACGCGGGCGGCGAGGTTCACGACCGTGCCGAAGTAGTTGCCGCCGCGCCGCTGCGCCTCGCCGGTGTGCAGTCCGAAGCGCGCCCGGATCGGGACCCCGTCCGGCCACGGCTCCTCGGCGAGGGCGCGCGCCGCGTCGATCGCCGCGCTCACCGCCCGGGTCGCGGACTCGAAGACCGACACCGTCGAGTCGCCTTCGCCCATCGACTTCAGGAAGTGACCGTCGTGGGCTTCGACGACGCCGGCGATCAGCTCGTCGTGGCGGACCAGCGCCCCGGCCATCGCGCCCGGGCGGCGCTCCCACAGGCGGGTCGAGCCCTCGATGTCCGACATGCAGAACGTCATCACGCCGGTCGGGAGCGCCGAGGCCCAGCCGGAGCGCAGCCGCTCGACGAGCTCGCCGGGCGTCGACGGGCGGCGCGCGGGATCGGTGGCGAGCCCGGCCCGGACGGCCGCCTCCAGCCCGTCGGCGTGGGCGGCGCCGAGCAGCGCGACGGCCGTCGCCGTGAGCGCGTAGACGTCGCTCGCGCGCGACGGCGGCAGCCCGGCCTGCAGCTCGGGCGCACGGAATCCGTCCGTGCCGGTCCGCCCGCCGAGGCCGACGAGCTTGACGTGCCCGCCGCGCGTCAGGATCAGGTTGGCCGGCTTCACGTCGCCGTGAATGACCGGCGGCTCCTGAGCGTGCAGGAAGGTCAGCGCCTCAGCGGCCTCGGCGAGGTGGCTGAGGACGCTCGAAAGGGCGAGGCCCGGCCTGCCCTTGTCCCGGAGCAGCCGCGCGAGGTCGATGCCGTCGACCCACTCCGTCACCAGGACGTACTCGCCGGCCTCGAGGAAGGCCTCGTGCACCAGCGGCAGCGACGGATGCGGGGCCAGCCGGAGGAGGTCGTCGCGGCTGCGGTCCGGGCCGGCGGGGCCGACCATCAGCGCGACCAGGCGCCCGTGCCGGTGATCCAGCGCCTTCACGACGCGCGTGGCGCCGCCGGAGCC
>JAXDHL010000298.1:0-4733 GCA_034664525.1 Solirubrobacteraceae bacterium | reverse complement strand
CTCGGTCCGGCCGAGGACGTAGAATGTCCTGCGTGACACCGACCGCCGACGAGCCGCTGAGTCCCCGTGCCCAGCCTGCCCAAGCCTCGCATCGGCCGTCGCCTGCGCGCGTCCCCCGCGTCTGAGCTCACCGCGGCGCGGCCCGACCAGCCGCGCGTCGAGGTCATCGAGGCGCCCGGCCTCAAGTGGATCAACATCGAGCGCCCGCGGCCGGTCGACCAGGCCTGGCTCGAGGAGCGCTACGACTTCCACCCGCTCGACTACGAGGACGTCTTCTCGCGCAACCAGCGCCCCAAGGTCGACGAGTACGACGACTACCTGTTCATCGTGCTGCACTTCCCGCGCTTCGACAAGCGCGCCGGCCGCCTGAACGCGGCCGAGATGGACGTCTTCGTCGGGCCGGGCTACGTGATCACGCTGCCCAACGAGCCGCTGCAGCCGGTCGAGTACCTGTTCGAGCGCTGCCGCACCAACGAGGAGGAGCGCGAGCGCCACTTCGGCAACGGCGCCGGCTACCTGCTCTACCGGATCCTCGACGCCTGCGTCGACGCGTCGTTCCCGATGCTGCGCAAGATGGGCAACAAGCTCGAGCGCCTCGAGGAGGACATCTTCGAGGGCCGCTCCGAGGAGATCGTGCGCGACCTCTCCAACGTCAAGCAGGAGATCATCAACTTCCGCAAGAGCGTGCGCCCGCAGCGGGCGACGTTCCGCGACCTCGAGCGCACGAAGGCGCGCTACATCCCCGACGACCTCGACATCTACTTCGACGACATCAACGACGCGTCGGAGCGGATCTGGGACATGCTCGAGAACTTCAAGGAGGTCGTCGAGGCGCTCGAGTCCACGAACGAGTCGGTGCTCGCCCACCGAGGCAACCAGGTCTTCCGGATCCTGACCGCGTTCAGCGTGATCCTGCTGCCGCTGACGCTGATCGCGTCGATCTGGGGCATGAACGTGCACGTCCCCGGGGAGCAGTCCATCACGGCGTTCTGGATCATCATCGCAACGATGGTCGTAACCCTGGGCAGCCTTCTCTACTACTTCCGTAAGCGTGGCTTCCTCTAGCGATATCACCTCGGACTTCGAGCGCCTCGAGCGGGCGGCGGCGCTGTCGGCTCCGGCCACCGCCAAGCGGATGCTGGTGATCGTCAACCCGTACGCGACGACGATGAGCGACCGCCTGAAGCACCTCGTCGTCTATGCGCTGCAGGGCCGCTACGACGTGGAGGCGGTCGACACGCAGCGCTCGGGTCACGCGACCGAGCTGTGCCGCGAGGCCGCCAACGAGGGCTACGACGTCGTGGTCGCGTTCGGCGGCGACGGCACCGTCAACGAGGCCGCCAACGGAATCGCCGGCTCGGCCACGCCGCTGACCTGCCTGCCCGGTGGCGCCACGAACGTCTATTGCCGCATGCTCGGCATCCCCAACGACGTCGTCGACGCGACGGAGCACCTGCTCGGGATCGCCGACGACTGGCATCCGCGGCCGGTCGACCTCGGGATGGTCAACGGCCGCCTGTTCACCTTCTCGGCCGGGGCCGGGCTCGACGCGTCGGTCGTCCGCCGGGTGGACTCGCACCCGCGCCTGAAGGCGCAGTACGGGCCGCTCTTCTACACCGCGTCGGCGATGGCGGTCTTCCTGCGCCGCTACGTCGTCCACCCGCCGCGGATGGTCGTCGAGGTGGAGGGCTCCGAGCCCGTGACCGGCGTGTCGGCGTTCGTGCAGAACGCCGACCCCTACACGTACTTCCGCTCGCGGCCGATCGAGCTGGTCGAGGGCGTCGAGCTCGACTCGGGCGACCTCGGCGGCGTCGTGCTCCAGCGGGCCTCGGCGATCGACATCCCGACGGTGCTGTGGCGCGCGATGTCGCGCCGGGCCAAGATCGAGAAGCACCGGCAGGTGACCGGCTTCCGCCACGTCGGCCGGGTCGTCGTGCGCTCCGGCGACGACCGGCCGGTGCCGATCCAGGTCGACGGCGACTACGTGGGCGCGCACGACGAGGCCGTCTTCACGATCCGCCCGAACGCCCTGCGCGTCGTCGCCTAGTCAAGACGCCGCCGGCCGCTGCCGATGGGATCGGCGTGGACCTCGCGACCCCGGACCGGCCCCCGTGGACGGAGGTCGTGGGCGTGCTCGTCGTCTGCGCCGTCCTGTTCGCGCTGATCACGAAGCTCGACCGGGCGGCGGCCGACCGCGCGATCGGGCGCGCCCGCAGCGCCCAGGTGCAGCGGGCGGAGCCGGTCAAGGCGCCGCAGCGCGCCGAGCGCCGGACCGGGACCGCGATCGCGCTGCCGGCGGGCGGCGTCGCCGAGCCCGCGCCGCTGACTCAGCGCCCGGCGGCGAACCGGTAGGTCGTCTGGGCGTGCGGCTCCTTGGCGAACGCCATCACCTTCGCCGCCTCGATCCGGAACACCGCGGCGGCGTCGGGCCCGGCGCCGAACACGCCGTCCCCCACCTCGAACTCCCACTGGCTGCCGTACTTGGCGACGTAGGCGTCGGCGATCCGCTGCAGGACAACGCGGTCGGTGACGCGAGCCGCGGTCCCCTCCACGACGACGTCGAGCCCCTGCGCCCACCGGTTGGTGCCGGTCGTCAGCGCCACCTCGGCGTTGTGCTCGAGGTTGCGGGCCTTCTGCTCGCGCAGCCCGGTGCAGAAGCAGATCGCCTCATCGTCGGCGACGCCGATCAGCGGCGTGACGTGCGGGCGGCCGTCGGCCCGCACGGTGGTCAGCCAGTACAGCTCGGCGCGGCTCAGCGCCCCCAGCGCGTCGGCCCACGGCGTCGGGCCCGAGTCCGGCTCGCTGAACCGGCGGTCCATCGTGGTGGTGGGATCGGGCGTCATCGGCCAATCATGGATCACCCGTCGCCCGTCCGCAGGCTTGGATACGGTCGAGGTGTGCCGTCGCACGTCCTCGCCGAGCAGGTCCCGCGCAACGCGATGGAGGACCCCGACGAGATCGCGCGCTTCTACGACCGCTGCAGCGACCTGATGCGCGAGCTGCTGGACGCGCTGGCCGCCGCCCCCGGCCGGCCCCGTCCGTTCCCGCAGATCGAGGACGCGATGGGCTGGCCGCGGCGCCGGATCGCGTCGGTGCTCGGCGGCGTCTCGCACCTGCGCCACACCGAGTTCGGCGGCCGCCGGCCCTACCGCTTCCAGGACGAGCGCCAGTCGGCGTCCGGGCGCTGGGAGATGTGGATGGACGCCGGTCAGGCGCGCGCGGCCCGCGCGGCGCGGGCGGGCTGACCCGGACGGCTCAGCCGCCGCCGGACGGCGTGATGCGGTAGGCGTCGAACACCGCCTCGATCTGGCGCAGCCGGCCGATCACGTTCTTGAGCGTCGTCGCGTCGGCGACCTCGACGACGAAGCGGTTCTTGACCATCGGGTGCGACACGATGCAGCGCGCCTCGAGGATGTTGATCCCCGCCTCGGCGAACGTCCGCGACAGGTCCTCGAGCATCCGGTGGCGGTCCCAGCCGTCGACCTGCAGCTCGACCTTGAACGCCGTCTCGTTGTCGCCGTCCCAGGCGACCTCGACGAACCGCTCGGCGTCCTTGCGCAGCGCGACCGCGTTCGTGCAGTCGGCCCGGTGGATCGTGATCCCGCGGCCGAGCGAGACGTAGCCGACGATCGGGTCGCCCGACACCGGGCGGCAGCACTTGGCCAGCCGGAGCGGGACGTCGTCGATGCCCTCGACCTTGATGCCGTACGTCGAGGAGGACTTCGTCGCCTTGGACGGCGTCGTGCCACGACGCGGGAGCAGCGTCTCCGCCGCCGTCGGCTCCTCGACCGCCGCCTCCCCCTGCTTGAGGCGCGACATCAGCTTGTTGACGACGGTCTTCGGCGAGATCTTCGCGCCGCCGAGCGCGATGTAGAAGTCCTCCGCCTTGCGGAAGCCCATCTCGCGGATGACGTCGGCCATCATCGCCGAGCCGGTCACCCTCTGAGCGGGCAGGCCGGCCTTCTTCAGGTGCTCCTGCAACAGCTCGCGCCCGGTGTGCTCGGAGTCCACCCGCGACTCCTGCTTGAACCAGTGGCGGATCTTGTTGCGCGCGCGGGTGGTCTTGACGACGGCCAGCCAGTCGCGCGATGGGCCGCGGTCGCGCTTGGAGGTCAGCACCTCGACGATGTCGCCCGACTCGAGCGTGTAGTGCAGCGGCACGATCTTGCCGTTGACCTTCGCCCCGACGCAGCGGTGGCCGACGTCGGTGTGGACTTCGTAGGCGAAGTCCAGCGGCGTCGCCCCGTGCGCCAGGCGCTTGACCTCGCCCTTCGGGGTGAAGACGTAGACCTCCTCGTCGACGAGCTCGCCCTTCAGCGAGTCCGCGAACTCCTGGGCGTCCATGTCCTGCTCGTCGTCGAGCAGCGACTTCAGCCACTTGAGCTTGACCTCGGTCGAGTCCTGCTTGTCCTTGCCGCCTTCCTTGTACGTCCAGTGGGCGGCGACGCCGTACTCGGCCCGCTCGTGCATGTCCCCGGTGCGGATCTGGATCTCCAGCGGCCGCCCCTCGGGCCCGATCACCGTCGTGTGCAGGGCCTGGTACATGTTGAACTTGGGCATGGCGATCATGTCCTTGAAGCGCCCCGGCAGCGGCTTCCACAACGAGTGGATGACGCCGACCGCCCCGTAGCAGTCCTTCACGGACTCCACGATCACCCGCATGGCCGTGAGGTCGTAGATCTCGTTGAACTCGCGGCCCTTCTTGGTCATCTTCGTGTAGATGGAGTAGAAGT
>JAXDHL010000297.1:0-3154 GCA_034664525.1 Solirubrobacteraceae bacterium | reverse complement strand
GCGACCGGCTCCGCGGCCGGAGATCCGGCGGCCGGCGAGCTCGTGATGGTCGCTTGGATGAAGTCACCGAAGGCGGGGATCCAGGCGTACACCGCCGGCAGCTTCACCGAGCACGGCGCCAGCCCGGCGTCGACCTGCGGGCCATAGCTCGTGATGCCCCACAGCGCCGGCTGACCGGCCGCGTCGAACTCGACGAGCGGGCCGCCGCTGTCGCCGAAGCAGGCGCCCGTCGCGCCGGGCGTGCCCGCGCACGCCTGCGTCGACGGGTCGAAGCCGGAGATGAGCGAGCTGCACGCCTCCGGCGCCTGCACCTGCAAGTAGGCCTGCTGGAGCGTGGTCGTGAGCTGCGTGCCGCTCTGGTCGACGTCGCCCCAGCCGGCGGCGTTCGGGACGTTCGCGGGGCTCGAGTACGGCTGCGCGGTCGTGGCCAGCGCCATCGCCGGCTGCGCCGTCGGCTGCGAGAGGTGCACGAGCGCGATGTCGGCGGTCTCGCTGTTCGGATCGTACGCGGGGTCCGCCATGAACCGGTCGACGGCGATGTCCTGCCGCGCGGGATCGGTGTAGTCGGTGACCCCCAGCGTCGCGACCATGCGCTCCGGTGGCTTGCCCGGGTTGCCGATCACGCAGTGCGCGGCGGTCAGGATCCATTGCGGCGCGACGACCGAGCCGGTGCACGCGAACTCGCGCAGGTGTCCCTTGCGGGTGTGGAATGCGCCGCGCAGGTAGGTGGTCGACGGCCAGGCGCCGGCGGGCGCGGCCGCGCCGCCGACGATGTCGAAGTGGCGGTCGGCGGCCACCCCCGGAGTGGCCGCGACGGCCACGCAGGCGAGCGCCACCGGCAGCGCGGCGAGCAGCCGCGCCGCACGGCGGACGATCACGAGCTCCTCCGGGTCGAGAGCCGGGACGCGATCATCGGAAGCGCCAGCAGCGCGACCAGGGCAAGCACGAGCGGCAGCCCGCCGCCGTGATGCCCGACGGCGGCGCTGCGGTCGAGCCGCACCGCGGGGGACGGGACGCTGGCCGCCGGCTGTGGCGTCGGGGACGGCGGCGGCGGATTGGACACGCTCTCCGGCGCCGGCACGGTCCTCGCCGCGCGCTGGCGGGCCACGCGCCGCCGTGCCGCGCGCCGGCGAGCCACGCGTCGCTCGTGCCGCCTGACGGCACGCCGGTGGGCGCGACGGCGCTCCATGCGCCGCCGGGAGCTGAGGGTGCGGGCAGCGATCGGGCGCGCGACCGGTGCCGGCTGAACGCTCGGTGCGGCGACCTGCGGTCGCGCCGGCGCGGGCGAGAACCCTCCGGCCGGCCTGGGCGCTGCGGGTGCCGGCTGCGAGACCGGCGGCCGTGCGGGCTTCGGCCTCGGCGCCCGTACAGGCGCAGGCGGCGGCGGAGGCGGCGGAGGAGGCGGTGGCGGGGGCGGAGGCGGAGGGGGCGCGGGCGGCGCCGGGGCGGGTGGCGGGGGCGGCGCCGGACCGGAGTCACCCGGCTGCCCATCGCCGCCGTGCGAGCCGTCGCCGTTCCCGCCGTGGCCGCCTCCGTCGCCGCCGCCGTCGCCTCCATCGCCGCCGCCGCCGTACGAGCCGTCGCCGCCACCCTGGCCGCCACCGCCCCACGAGCCGCCGCCTCCATCACCGCCGCCGCCGTGGCCATCGCCGCCGCCGCAACGCCCCTGGCAGTCGGCCAGATGCACGGATCCTCCGCCCACCGCGGCGCCGTCCGCGCGGCCGCGGGCGTCGGCGGCACGCGGGGAGAGCGTGGGCAGCACGACCGCGACGGCCGCGAGCAGGACGGCGGCGGCCACGGGCGGGCGCAGGCGAGACGGCAGCTGAAGACGGGTTCGGTACATCCGAGCTCGGCCGCATGGTCATGGCGGCACGTCCGGCAGCGAGCTGTCCGACGGAACAGTCTCCGATGGCCCGCCCCCGCAGTGCGTGGCATCGCGAGCCGGCGGTGGACGCTGGTGCGGGCGATGCCGGGCAATGGTCCACTGGCCGCCGGCCCGTGCGGCAGCCAAAGTCGGTTGCGCCCTCCCGCCATCGAACAAGGACATCTCATGCCTTCTCGAGACTTCTCGGCCAGCACCGGCCGCCGCGGCGTCGACCTCGCCGAGACGCGCCGCCGGATCCTCTTCGCGTGCGAGCATCTGGCCGCCAACGCCCCCGCGCACGCTCAGCGCCGCCCCAGCGGCGGCACGTTCAGCCGGACTGGCGACGGCGACCTCGGCGGCCACCGCACGAGCTCCGAGCACGCCGCCTAGGCCCCGGGCCTCGACGACCCCTGACACGATGAGGCTCGCCGCGCTCGCGACGGCCCTGATGGCGCTGGCGCTGTCGGCGGCTCCCCAGAGCCTGGCCGCGGCCGCGCCGGCGCAGGTGCCGGGAGCCGCGGGCTGCGCCGCCGACGACGTCGGAGCGGTGCTGTGCCTGATCAATGGGCAGCGCGTCGCCCACGGCGCGCGCCCACTGCGGCTCGACCGCCGGCTCAGCGCCGTCGCCCGCGCCCACTCGGCCGACATGGTCGCCCATGGGTACTTCGACCATTCCTCGCGATCCGGCGCCTCGTTCGCCACGCGGATCGTCCGCAGCGGCTGGACACGCCATCGCCGCTCGTGGACCCTCGGCGAGGACCTCGCGTGGGGGACCGGGCAACTGGGGTCGCCCAACGGGCTCGTGGACGCCTGGATGGGCAGCCCGCCCCATCGTGCCGTGCTGCTCGACCGGCGCTACCACGTGGTCGGGATCGGCATCGCCGCCGGCGTGCCGGTGGCCGGCGCGGACGGCAGCGACGGCGTCACGTGCACGGCCGACTTCAGCTCGTGACCGACGCGAGTCCTGACGCAGTGGAGGCGCTGCCGGAGCCGAGCCTGGCGCCGCGCCCACGGCCGCGGCTCGCCGCGACGGCGGGTGGCGGCCCGGACGACGTCGTCACGGTCGCCGCCGTCGCCGATCTCGGTGCGCGCCTGCGGACCGCCGTCGAGGCGGCGATGCGGATCTCCGAAGAGGTCCTCGACGTCGTCCTGGCCACCTTGCTGGCGGGCGGCCACCTGCTCGTCGAGGACCGGCCCGGCGTCGGCAAGACACGGCTCGCCCGCTCGGTGGCGCATGGTCTCGGGGGTCGCTTCACCCGCGAGCCGGCGACGGGCGGCCTGCTGCCCGGC
>JAXDHL010000296.1:0-3545 GCA_034664525.1 Solirubrobacteraceae bacterium | reverse complement strand
CAGCCGGTCGAGGCCGAGGACGAGGGCACGGTGCTCGCGGTCCTGGTCGAGGAGGGTCAGACCGTCTCCGAGGGCGACCCCCTCGTCGAGCTCGAGTGAGCGACGCGCGGACGCTGGCGGACGGGCGGCTGCGCCTCGACTTCCCCGCCGAGCACGTCGCCCGCCTGGTCATCGCCAACCCGGCCAAGCGCAACGCGCTCGACCACGCGATCCTCGACGCGATCGCGGCGACCCTGCGGGGCGGCCTCGACGGCATCTGGTGCCTGCTGCTGACCGCCGAGGGCAAGGTCTTCTCGGCCGGCTACGACATCGGCTCGCTGCCGCGTGACGAGTTCGCCAAGCGCGCCGAGGAGCTCGTCGCGCACCCGTTCCACGACGCGCTCGAGGCGCTCGAGGCGTTCCCGTTCCCGGTCGTCGCCGCCCTCAACGGGCACGCGATCGGCGGCGGCCTGGAGCTCGCGGTGTCGTGCGACCTGATCGTCGCCGCCGAGGACGCGCTGGTCGGGATGCCGCCCGCCAAGCTTGGGTTGATCTACTCGCATACCGGCGTGCGCAAGTTCCTCGCGGCGATCGGCGCGCCGCGCACGCGCGAGCTCTTCCACGTCGGGCGCAACATCGACGCTCGGACCGCGCTCGGCTGGGGCCTGCTCAACGAGGTCGTCCCCGGCGACGAGCTCGCCGAGCGCGCGGTCGAGCTGGCGACGGAGATCGCCGCCAACGCGCCGCTGGCGCTTGCGGGGAACAAGCGGGTGATCCACGAGCTGCTGGCCGCCGAGGGCGCGCTCGACCCCGTCACGGAGCGCGAGCTGATCGCCCTGCGCGAGTCCTGCTTCGCCTCCGACGACTTCTTCGAGGGCGTGCGCGCGTTCGCCGAGAAGCGACGTCCCCGATGGAAGGCATCGTGACCCCCGGTAACCTGCGCGGCGCCATGAGGGCCTCCCGTGCACGCGCCACGACGGCGACCCGGGGCGGCATCGCGCGCGACTCGCGGACCGTGCTGTTCGGCGGAATGCGACGGCGCCGCGCCGTCGGGCGGGTCGGGCTGCTGCTGGTGGTCGCCGCGGCGATCGCCGGGGCGGCCCTGCTCGTGGCCGTCGATCCCTCGCTGGCGGCCGTCCCGCCGCCGGACGCCCGGGTCGGCTTCGCGCCGGCGCCGCCGGCCGACGACGGGCAGGGCGAGCCGCCGTCCGCCATGCCCGCGATCGCCTGGCGCGTCTCGAAGGCGATCGGCCTGCCGTGGTCCGGCCGCCTGGTCCGCGGCGTCCAGCTGCCGGCCGAGGGGCCGGACTGGTTCACGTGGGACCCGGTGTACAACCGCACGCCGGACCGGGGCTGGCGCCGCTACGGGACGGACGCGCTGATCCGAACGCTGCTGGCCGCGCTCCGCACGTACCGCCAGGCGCACCCGTGGGCGCCGCGGGTCGGGATCGGCGACCTCTCGCGGCGGCACGGGGGGCCGTTCGGCGCCGTCTACGGCGGGCTCGGCCACGCGTCGCACCAGAACGGCCTCGACGTGGACGTCTGGTACCCACGCGCGGACGGGACGGAGCGGCGGGCGATGAAGGTCTCCCAGGTCGACCGGCCGCTCGCCCAGGCGCTGGTCGACGCCTTCCGCGAGGGCGGGGCGCAGAAGCTCTTCGTCGGCCCGCACCTCGGGCTGCACGGGCCCGCGGCGATCGTGATCCCGCTCGTCCATCACGACGACCACGTGCACGTCCGTATCCCGCCGCCCCCGGGATAGCGAACCGGGCGGCGGGGGTAGGCGCGTGCCATGTCCCGTCTCGCCCTCCTGCTCGCGACGCTGCTGGCGGCCATCGCCGTCGCCGCAACCGCCGCGTCCGCGGCCGTCCAGCCGCCGACCGCCCAGGCCACCGTCACCGGGTACGGGGGCGGCGCAGCCACCGTCGACCCCTACGCCACGCGGGCGGCGATCAGGGTCCTGCGCAAGGGCGGCAACGCGGTCGACGCCGCGATCGCGGCGGCCGGCGTGCTGGGTGTGGTCGAGCCCTACTCCTCGGGCATCGGCGGCGGCGGGTTCATGGTCATCCGCTCGCGCGACGGGAGCATCGACACGATCGACGGCCGCGAGTTCGCCCCGGCCGCCTTCACCCCCACGTCGTTCCAGGAGAACGGCACGCCGATCCCGTTCACCGAGGCGGTCACCAGCGGCCTCGGCGTCGGCGTCCCCGGCACGCTCGCCACCTGGCAGACCGCGCTGCAGCGCCACGGGACGATGTCGCTCAAGAAGCTGCTCGAGCCCGGCATCGAGATCGCGGCCAAGGGCTTCGTGGTCGACCGCACGCTGCAGCAGCAGACCCAGGACAACGCGGCCCGCTTCGCCGATTTCCCGGACACGGCGAACATCTACCTCCCGCACGGCCAGCCGATCCAGGCCGGCACCGTGCTGCAGAACCCCGACCTTGCCGACACCTACCGGCTGATCGCCAAGAAGGGCATCGGCGCGTTCTACGGCGGACCGCTGGCGGGCGAGGTCGCCGACACCGTTCAGCATCCCAAGACGGCGCCGGGCACGACGCGCACGGTGCGACCGGGCCTGATGACCGCGGACGACCTCGCCGCGTACCGGGCGAAGGTCCGGCCGCCGGTCCGGACCGACTGGCGGGGCTACACCGTCGCCGGCATGGGGCCGCCCTCCTCGGGCGGGACGACGGTCGAGGAGGCCCTGAACATCCTCCAGGCGTTCGGCGCCCCGGCCTCCGACGGCGCCGGCGAGCTGTTCCGCTACCTCGAGGCGTCGCGCCTGGCCTACGCGGACCGCAACCAGTACGTCGGCGACCCCGACTTCGTGCACGTCCCGACCGACTGCCTGATCTCGCAGGAGTTCGCGGACACGCGCCAGGCGCTGATCGGCGCCACAGCGCTGACCTCGCCGGTCGCCCCCGGCGATTGCGGGCCGGCCGCCGGCTCCGCCTCGCTGCACGAGGGCCCGAACACGACCAACATGACCGTGGCCGACGGCAAGGGCAACGTGGTCGAGTACACGTTCACGATCGAGCAGACCGGCGGCTCGGGCATGGTCGTGCCGGGGCGCGGGTTCCTGCTCAACAACGAGCTGACCGACTTCGAGTTCACCACCGGCAAGGCGAACTCGCCCGCCGCGCGCAAGCGGCCGCGGTCCTCGATCGCGCCGACGATCGTGCTCAAGGACGGCAAGCCGGTGCTGGCGCTCGGGTCCCCGGGCGGCGCGTCGATCATCACGACCGTCCTGCAGATCCTCACCGACCGCTTCGAGCGCGGCATGGCGCTGCCCGACGCGGTGGCCGACCCGCGCATCTCGCAGCGCAACGCGGCCCAGACCGAGGCCGAGCAGGCGTTCCTCGACGGTCCGCTGCGCGCGCCGCTCGAGGCGCGCGGCGAGAGCTTCAAGCTCGTCCCGCCGCCGGCGATCGCGCCGGACTCGACCGGCCCGCGCGAGCTCGGGGCCGCGACCGCGATCGAGTTCCTCGGCGGCGGCAAGCTCCAGGTCGCCGCCGAGCCGGTCCGCCGCGGCGGCGGCGCGGCGGGCGTCGTGACGACGCGCAAGT
>JAXDHL010000295.1:0-15637 GCA_034664525.1 Solirubrobacteraceae bacterium | reverse complement strand
CCCTTGTCGGGGTGGATGCGCCCGAAGCACACGAGCCCGTCGCCCGCGGCGGGGGAGAACGGCAGCGCCGCGGGGTCCACCCCGGGGTGGACCGTCGCCACATAGTCGCGGTCGGGTGAGCGGTCGGCGTCGGAGATCGACACGAAGGCGCCGCCCGAACGGCGGTAGGCCGGCAGGATCCGGGGCGACGAGAACCCGTGCACCGTGGTCACCATGGGCGCGGCGGCGAGCCCCGCGAGCGCGAGCGGTAGCCAGTCCAGGTGGTTGTGGATCAGGTCGAAGTCCGCCGAGCGCTCCAGCGCATGGCCCACATGCAGCGCCTCCCACACGCGCCCATCGAGCTCGCCGTCCTCCTCGTACGGGCGCTCGCAGACGCCGTCGAGGCGCGCGAGCGTGATCGAGTCCAGCGTTGCGAACAGCGTCACGTCGACGCCGCGCTGGGCGAGCCCGTCGGCCAGCAGCCCGGTCACGAGCTCCCACGGCCCGTAGTGGCGGGGCGGCGTGCGCCACGCGATCGGTCCCAGCAGCGCGAGCTTCATCCGGGCAGCGTCGCCTGCAGGCCGGCCGCATCGACGACGAGCAGCGCCTGCAGGTAGGCGAGCGTCGACTCCGCGCCCTCGTTGCCGTTGAGGTCGGTCTCCCCCAGGCCGTCGTGGCAGCCGCCGGTGGCGAAGTCGTAGACGGACCGCCCGAGGCGGTTGCGGCCCAGGAACCACTCGAACGCGCGGACCGCCCGGCGAGCGGCGCGCTCGTCGCCCGTGGCGATCAGCGCCTCGACCTGGGCCTCGACGAGCGCGGCGGCGTCCAGCGGCTGCTCGTCACCCGAGCCCGGCCGCGGATCGCCGCGCCGCCGGCCGCGATGCCCGACCAGCTCCACGAACGGCCCGTCGATGCCGAGCTCCTCCGAGTACCACTCGAGCGCGCGCACGCCCTCGCCCACGAGCTCCTCGTCCCCGAGTCGCGCGCCGGCGGCGATCAGCGCCTGGGGGATCCGGGCGTTGTCGTAGATCAGCAGATCCTCGGCCCAGTACCAGCCGGCCGAGGCGTTCGAGCGCTGCAGCGCGGCGAGCCGCCCGGCCAGCGACCGCAGCACCGCTTCGGCGTCGCCCCCGACGACGTCCGGGCCGGCGCGCGCCAGCCCGAGCGCGCCGAATGCCATCGTCCGCGGCCAGCGCTGCCGGGCGAGCATGGGCAGCATCTCGCGCAGCAGGATCAGGCTCGGCTGCAGCAGCGCGCCGACCGGCTCCGCCGCGACCACCTCGCCCAGCGCCCACGCGGCACGCCCGACGTGGTCTCCCTCGTGGGGCTGGTCGAGCCACTGGCGGTCGTAGGACATGAAGTTGCGCATGCCGGCGCCGTCGCCGCACCAGGCATGACGCAGGAAGGCGAGGCTGCGCGACAGCATCCGGTGATAGACCTCGGTGCCGGTCGTCGCTCCCAGCCCGAGCGCGACGATCGCCAGGCGCGCCGTGTCATCGACGCAGTAGCCCGACGAGCGCAGCGGGACGATGCCGTCGGCGTGCTGGATGATCGAGACGTCGTCGACCAGCGTCAGCAGGTGCGACGCGCGCGCCCGCGGCAGCGTCGCCGGCTGCGGGTGCGATGCCGCGCTCGGCCGTCCGAGGGCGATCGCCTCGCGCAGCACGTCGGCGGTCTGCTCACCCACGTGCGGCCAGGCCAGCTCGCTGCCGACCGCCCGCGCCTCGGCGCGTGTGCGCTCGAGCCGCGCCGGGTCGTCGAGCAGGTCGTTCACGGCCGCGGCGAGTGCCGGCGGGTCGTCGAACGGGACCAGCACGCCGGCGCCGGAGCCGAGCAGGTCCTCGGCGTAGAAGTACGGCGTCGACACGGTCGGGCAGCCGGCCACGATCGCGAACGTCAGCGCGCCCGAGACGATCTGCTCGCGCGACCGGTACGGCGTCACGTAGATCGTCGTGGACGCGAGCAGCGACGACAGGTCGCCGATGTCGAGGAAGCGGTCGTCGAAGACGACGTGGTCGCCGAGGTCCAGGTCGCGCGCCAGGCGCTCGAGCGAGATCCGGTACTCCTCACCGTGCAGCTTGGCCACCTCGGGATGCGTCTGCCCGGCGATCAGGTACAGCGCCTCCGGATGGCGCTCGATGATCGCCGGCATCGCGGCGATCGCCATCTCGATCCCCTTGCCGGCGGAGATCAGGCCGAACGTCGCGAGCACGGACCGGCCCGCCCCGATCGCGGACGGCGCCGGCCGGGCGGCGCCGGCTGCGGGGAGCAGCTCGGTCGGGCCGCCGTGGGGGATGACGCGCACCCGCTCGGGCGGCGCGAGCCGGGCGTCGAGGATCATCCGCTTCGCCGTCTCGGTGAACACGCACACCAGGGCGGCGAGGTCGCACAGCCCGCGCAGCGTCTCCGCCTGGCGGACCGTGGGCGCGGAGAGGACGGTGTGCAGCGTCAGCACCATCGGCTGCCGCAGCTCGGCGGCGAGCGAGAGGATGTGCGATCCCTCGTGGCCACCGAAGATGCCGTACTCGTGTTGGATGACGACGACGTCGTCGCGCCGGCGGTCCAGGACGCGCGCGGCGGCGGCGTAGTCGCCGCGCTGGTCCTGCTGGATGCGGGTGACGACCTCTTCGGCCTGCATCGCGTCGTCGTCGCGGACGATCGCCACGAGGTCGACGGCCGCGACCCCCGCGGCGCCGAGCAGCGCCTCGCGCAGGTCGCGCGAGAACGTGCCGATGCCGCAGGCGCGCGGCGGATAGGTCGAGACGAGGCCGACCCGCAGGGTCCGCGCGCCCGTCGCCGAGGCGCCGTTGGTCGCGGCGTCCACGAGATTCGGACCGGCCATCGGCCCGGCGCCGGCGCGCTAGACCAGCGTCACGTTCTCGGCGTTGGGACCCTTGGGGCCGGTCGCCGGGTCATAGGAGACCTTGGCGCCCTCGGCCAGGCTCTTGAAGCCCGAGCCGCCGATCGCCGTGTGATGGACGAACAGGTCCTTGGACCCGTCCTCCGGGGTGATGAAGCCGAACCCCTTGTCGTCGTTGAACCACTTGACGGTTCCGATGGCCATGATGAGCCTCCTCGGTCATGTGCTGCGTACGCGAGGAGGCGGCTAGGCGACGAGCGGGCGCTGGCACGGCATGGTCGGGCCGGATGCCAGACCTGTGCAACAGCCACGCTAGTCGGTCGCCCCGGTGGCGACTCAAGGGGCCGCCGTCGACGCCCGGACCACGAGCGACGGCGCGACCCGGACCTGCGCCCGGGCGCCGCGCTTCGGCCGCCCGGCGACCGCGGCGGCCAGGAACGCGCTCGCCGCGGCCGCGACCGCCGGCATGCCCCACTCGACGCTGGTCAGCGCCGGCGCGATCACGTTGGCGATCGGATGGTTGTCGTAGCCGGCGACCGACAGCTCGCCCGGCAGGGAGAGCCCGCGCGCCGCGGCCGCCGCGTAGACGCCGCACGCGATCGAGTCCGACAGGCAGAACACGGCCGTCGGCCGCGGCTGGCGGCGCAGCAGCGCGTCGGCGGTCTCGGTCGCCTCCTCGATCGAGTGGTGGGAGTTCACGACCGTGGCCTCGAGCCCGAGCGCCTCGCAGACCTCGGCGACGACGCGCTCCGACGGCCGGTCCGGCGTCGACGGGCGGCTCGGGGTCAGCACGGCCACGCGGCGGTGGCCGAGGCCGTGCAGGTGCTCGAGCACGAGCGTCACCCCGGCGCGGTTGTCGAACACGACCTCGCCGACGGTCGGGCCGGCCAGCGCGTCGCCGACCGTGACGACCGGCAGCAGCTCCCCGATCTCGGCCCACGACTCGTCCGACGGGTCGAGCGGCGAGACGACGAGGCCGTCGACGAGCTGGTCGACGAGCTGGCGGGCGAGCGTCTTCTCCCGCTCGGGCTCCCCGTGCGCGTCGGCCACGACCATGTACAGCTCGTGGCGGCTCAGGCCCCGCCCGAGCGACTCGACGAAGCGCTGCTCACCGAGGTCCTGCAGCGACCCGGACAGCACGCCGACGAGGCCGGTCCGCCCGCGCGCCAGCGCCCGCGCCACGGCGTTGCCGGTGTAGCCGAGCTCCTCGGCCGCGCTGCGGACGCGGTCCTGGGTCTCCGACGACGTCTGGACGCCGCGGAGCGCGTAGGAGACGGCCGCCGGGGACAAGCCCGTCGCGGCGGCCACGTCCTTGATCGTGACGCGTCTCCGCGAGGCCACGTCGAAACCGTACTGGCCCGCGGGCCATCGACGCGCAAGCCGCGCTGCGCTAGGGTTGAACCGGTTCACTGAATCGCTTCAGTGAATCGCTTCACCGATGCGCATCGACACCCACCAACATCTGTGGCCGGTGGCCTTCCTGCAGGTCCTGAGGGCGCGCAGCCGGCCGCCGCGGATGGACGGCTGGACGCTCGAGCTGGCCGACGGGTCGTTCGCGATCGACCCCGCCGCCCACGACCCGGATTCCCGGGCCGCGGAGGCGGCCGCCGACGGCCTCGACCTCGTCTGCGTCGCCCCGTCGGCGGCGCTCGGGATCGACCGGCTGCCGCCGTCCGAGGCCGCCGAGCTCGCCGACGCCTGGCTCGACGGCGCGCTCGCGCTGCCTGCCCCGTTCCGGCCGTGGGCGACGGCGCGCGACCCCGAGTCGCTCTCGGACGCGCTGGCGCGCGGCGCCATCGGGCTCGAGCTGCCCGCCGAGGCGCTGGCCGCGCCCGGCGCGCTGGACCGGCTCGCGCCGCTGCTCGACGTCCTCGACGCCGCCCGCCGGCCGCTGCTCGTCCACCCCGGCCCCGCCGAGGTCCGCGACACCCGCGGCCGTCCCGCCTGGTGGGCGCCGGTGGTCCCGTACGTCAGCGGGCTGCACGCCGCCTGGTGGGCCTGGGCCGACGGCGGGCGCGAGCGCTTCGGAGAGCTCCCGGTCTGCTTCGCCGCGCTGGCCGGCCTCGGGCCGCTGCACGGCGAGCGCCACCGGGCGCGCGGCGGCGCCGGCGGCGCGATCGACCCGCTGACGTTCGTGGAGACGTCGTCCTACGGGACGCAGGCGGTCGACGCCGTCATGCGCGTGCTCGGGATCGACGTGATCTGCCTCGGCTCCGACCGCCCGTACGCCACCCCGGCCGCCCTGGCGCTCGACGACGCCGCCCTGCACGCGATCGCCAGCAGCAACCCGCAGCGGCTGCTCGCCCACGCCCTCGAGCCGGTGGTCGCATGATCGCCGACCTCGCCCTCCCGGCCGGCCCGCTCGACCGCGACCGGCTCGTCGACGTCGCGCAGGCGGTCGCGGCGCGGCGCGAGCTGTGGGCGCCGCACCTGCAGCCGGCCGCCGGCAGGCGGACCTACGCGTCGCTGCACCGCGACGCCGACCTCGACCTCTGGGCGATCTTCTGGGTGCCCGACAGCGACACGGGCTGGCACGATCACGACACCTCCAGTGGCGCGGTCCACGTCATCGCCGGCGCGCTCGAGGAGCACGCGCTGCTGCTCGGCGGCGCGGGCCGCCACCGCGCCCACGGGGCCGGCGCGTCGTTCTCGTTCGGCCCGTCGCACATCCACCGGCTGACCTGCGAGCAGCCGAGCGCGATCTCGATCCACGCCTACTCGCCGCCGCTGTGGCGGCTCGGCCAGTACTCGGTCGACCGCGAGGGGATCCTGCACCGGCAGTCGGTCTCCTACGCCGACGAGCTGCGCCCGCTCGAGACCTCGGCGGCATGAACGACCTGCTCGTCATCGGCGGCGGCGTCATGGGCCTGTTCACGGCCTACTGCGCATCGGAGCGCGGCGCCCGCGTCACGGTGCTCGAACGCGGCCGGATCGGCGATCCGGCGACCGCGTCCTACGGCCGCACGCGCTCGTTCCGCTCGGACTACCTGGACGCCGGGTACGTGCGGCTCGCCCGCGAGGCGATGCGCCTGTGGGACGACTTCGAGGCCCGGACCGGCACGCGAGCGCTGATCCGCTGCGGGTGCATGAACATCGCCAAGACGTCGGTGACCGCCGACCTCGACGGCACCTACGCGGAGCTGAGCCGGCGGGTGCTCGAGCGCATGGGCGTGGCCCTCGAGTCCCTCGGGCGCGACGAGCTGCAGGCGCGCTTCCCGTATCTCGACGCCGACGTCGGCTATCTCGAGGACGAGGCCGGCGTGGTCGATCTGCAGGCCGTCCGCCACACCCTGCAGCGCGTGCTCGCCGAGCGCGGCGTGCAGGTCGTGGAGGGCGTCGACGTGCTGGCGGTCGCCGGCGGTCGCGCCGAGACCTCGGCCGGCGTCTTCGAGGCCCGCGCGGTCGTCGTCACCGCCGGCCACGGCAGCAACGACGTGCTCGCCCGGATGGAGGGCGCCCGGCTGCAGGTCCCGCTCACGCGCGACCGGCCGACGGAAGCCAGGTACGTCGTCCCGCCGGCCGAGGTGCGTCACCGCTTCACCTCCGACGCGATGCCGGTGATCGCCTACCTGGACACCGGGATCTACTGCCATCCGATCGTCGACGGCGTCGTCGATGCGGTGAAGATCGGCTACTACAACCCGCCGGACCTGCCGCGCGGCCGGACCGGGATCGGCAGCGTCGCCGATTTCATCGAGCAGTGCCTCCCGGGGCTGCGTGGCGCGGCCGTGCGCGACGTCGACGACGTGGACGGCTGCGACTACGACCTGGTCGCCGACGACGACTTCGTCCTGGGCCGCGTGCCCGGCCCCGCGAACACGTTCGTGGGCGTCGGCTGGCGCGGCACCGGCTACAAGTTCGCGCCGTGGGTCGGACGGGTGCTCGCGGAGCTCGCGCTGCAGGACGGGACGGTCTACGACATCACGCGCTTCGACCCAGGCCGGTTCGAGCGCCTTGCGGAAAGGAAGCCTCGTGAAGCAGACCCTGCAGCAGCGACTGGCTGACGGCGTCGTCCTCGGTGCCGAGGGCTACGTGTTCGAGCTCGAGCGGCGCGGCTACGTCAAGGCCGGGCCGTACGTCCCGGAGGTCGTGCTCGACGAGCCGGAGGCGCTGCGCCAGCTCCATCGCGAGTTCCTGCGGGCGGGATCGGACGTGATGGTCGCGCTGACCTACTACGCGCACCGCGACAAGCTGCGCGACGTCGGCCGGGACGGGCAGCTCGAGCAGATGAACCGGGCGGCGGTGCGACTCGCGCGCGAGGTCGCCGCCGAGGGCGACGCGCTGGTGGCCGGCAACATCTGCAACACCTGGTCCTACGATCCGGCGCAGCCGGAGGCGTCCGGCGCCGTCGTGCGGGCCCAGTACGAGGAGCAGCTCGCCTGGGCGGCCGACGAGGGCGTCGACTTCGTCATCGCCGAGACCAACGACTACGTCGGCGAGGCGCTGATCGGGCTCGAGGTCTGCCAGGCGCTCGGCCTGCCGGCGATGGTCACGTTCGCCAGCGTGCAGCCGGAGACGACCTACGACGGCTACGACTACGTCGAGGCCTGCCGCGTGCTGGCCGACGCCGGCGCGACGATCGTCGGGCTCAACTGCTCACGCGGGCCGGAGACGATGCTGCCGCTGCTGGAGCGCATCCGCGGCGCCGTCGACGTCGCCGTGGCGGCCCAGCCGGTCCCGTACCGGACGACGCTCGCGACGCCGGCCTTCGAGTCGCTCGAGTCCGCGGACGGGCAGCGGGCATTCCCGATCGCGCTCGAGCCGTTCCAGTGCACGCGCTTCGAGATGGCCGACTTCGCGCGGCGCGCGAGAGATATCGGCGTCGACTACCTCGGCATCTGCTGCGGGGGCGCGCCGCATCACGTTCGGGCGATGGCCGAGGCGCTCGGGCGGCATCCCGTCGCCGGTCGCTACTCGCCGGCGCTCGAGCTCCATCCCGTGCTGGGCGAGTCGCCGCTCGGGCAGGGCCACGAGGTCATGGGGGGCTGGGAGGCCACCGCGTCGTAGCGGTCGGTCTCAGCAACGTCCCAGCCCGCGGCAACCTCTCCTTTAGGTCCCCGTGATGTGCTCCCGGGTCCAGGGCCCGCACTTGAATCGGGCCCCGGCCGAGAGGAGCGTCCAATGTCCATCCGGAAGGCCGTCATCGCCGTTGCGGTGACGGCGGGCATCGCCCTCAGCGTCGTCGGCATCGCCGTCGCAGCGGGCGGCGGTAGCGCGACGCCGAGCGCCACGCCCGGCTCGAAGGCGGCGCCGAGCAGCACCGCCACCCCCTACGGGCGGCATCACAACTGCCCGCACATGGGCGGCGGAGGCGGCGCCGGAACGAGCAACCCCGGTCCGTCGGGATCCGGGGACTCCGTGGCGCTGTAGCTCGCGACGTGCCGCGCGCCGGGCCCTGGGTGGCCCGGCGCGCAGCGGGTCAGAGCTCGCGCGTGAGGACCTTGCCCATCGCGTTGCGCGGGAGGCGCTCGACGAAGCGGATCTCGCGTGGGCGCTTGTGCGGCGTCAGCTCCGAGGCGACGTGGTCGATGATGGCGGACGCCTCGGGGCGTTCACCGCCGGCGGGCACCACCCAGGCGACGATCCGCTCGCCGAGGTCGGGATCCGGCAGACCGAGCACCGCCGCCTCGGCGACGCCCGGGAAGGTCAGCAGCGCGGACTCGATCTCGCCGGCGCCGATCCGGTACCCGCCGCTCTTGATCAGGTCCGTCGAGCGCCGGCCGACGAGCCGCAGATTGCCGTCCGGCGTCAGGGTGCCGAGGTCGCCGGTCGTGAACCAGCCGTCGGCCACCGCCTCCGCGGTCGCCTGGGGCTGGTTGAGGTAGCCATCGAAGAGGCTCGGGCTGCGGACGAGGACGCCGCCGATCGTCGCGTCGTCCGCCGGCACCTCGCCGCCGTGCTCGTCGATCACCTTCACCTCGACGTCCGGGAGCGGGACGCCGACGTAGCCGGCGCGGCGCTCGCCGTCGTGCCGGACCGACGTGATCATGAGCGTCTCGGTCATGCCGTAGCGCTCGACGATCCGCTGGCCGCAGGCACGCTCCATCCGGTCGTGGTCGGCGGCGGCGAGCGGCGCCGACCCGGAGACCAGCAGGCGCGCGCCGCGCAGTGCGGCCGCCACGCCGGGATCGTCCTCGGCCACCTCGGCCAGCCGGTGGTACATCGTCGGGACACCGAAGAGCATCGTCGCGTCGTCCGCCAGCGCAGCGGCCGCGCGCTCGGGATCGAAGGCGCCGAGGTGGCGGACGCCCCCGCCGAGCCGGAGCGGACCGAGCGTGCCCAGCACGAGGCCGTGGACGTGGAAGAGCGGGAGCGCGTGCGCGACGACGTCCTCGGCGGTCCACGCCCACGCGTCCGCGAGCGAGTCGAGGTTGCGGGCGATCGCGCGGCGGCTGATGACGACGCCCTTCGGCGGTCCCGTGGTGCCCGACGTGTACATGACCAGCGCCGCGGCGCTGTCGGCCGGCTCCTCCGGCCAAGCCGCCGCCTCGCCGGCGCCCGGGAGCTCCGCGATCCGTCGCAGGCCCGCAAGCGCCTCCGGCAACTCGGCCGCCGCGGACGCCAGGACCGCCACGGGCCGCGCATCCTCGAGGACGTGCGTCAGCTCCCGGCCTCCCGATTTGGGATTCAGCAGCACGACCGGCGCGCCGGCCGCCAAAGCCCCGACGACGCAGGCGACGGTCGCGAGCTCGGGCGTCGCCCACAGCGCCACCCGGTCGCCGGGTGTGAGCGCGGCCGCCACGGACGCAGCAGCGTCGCGAAGCTCCCGATACGTGAGCGTCCCGTCCGGCGTGCCGACGGCCACCGCGGCCGTGGGCTCGAGCAACGCCGGGAACAGCATCGCCTGAGCGTAAGCGAAGGGGCGAGCTGCGCGCGGGCTTGGCGCTCCGGAGGACCCCGCAGCGCCTCGACCGCCGCCTGCTTGGCCTCCGCCTCAGTGGGCGACGGGCCGCCCCATGCCACCGCTGAGGCGGCGGGCACGGAGGTCACGCTTGCGGGCGAGCGCCTCGTCCCCGGCGGGGGCCAGGTCGCCGAGGGCGCCGATCGTCAGCATCAGTCCGCCGGCGAGCGCCAGGAACGGCCCGCCGTCGAGCCGGGTGACGGCGTGCACGGCGGCCGCCGGGCCCGGCACGGCCAGCGACGGCACGTCGGCGGCGCGGACGATGGCGTAGGCGAGGATCCCCAGGCCGACGAGGCCGGTCACGACGCCGGCCACGCGACCGTCGATCATCGTGATGCAGGTCATCGCCACGACGGCGGCCACGACGATCAGGATCGGCGCGAGCGTGGTGAAGCCCCAGAGCGTGACGGGGACGCTGAAGATGTGGGCGGGGACGCGGCCCAGCGGCGGGATCACGACCTCGAAGCGGTACCAGGGGAGGAAGGTGGCGAGCACGGCCACGGTCGCGCCCAGCGCGCCGAGGCTGCGGAGAAGAGCACGGGTGTCAGTCGACATGCCCCGGTCCTATAGGCCGCGGCCCGGGGAGGCAAGCTCCGCCGCCGTGCCGGCGATCAGCCCAGGCTGTCATGACGGCCAGCGCACACGCCGGGGGACTGGCCGCATCCTCCAACCGAGATGTTCCGGGCGAGGCATGGTGCGCGTGGCTGACTTCACGTCCAACGGGCGGAACGGCGACGCGGGAGCCCCCACCGTCGCGGACCATCTGCTGGCCCGCCTCGTCGAGGCCGGCGTGCGCCACGTCTTCGGCGTTCCCGGCGACTACAACCTCGGCCTGCTCGACGTCATCGAGGCGCACCCGGATCTGGAATGGGTGGGCAACGCGAACGAGTTGAACGCGGCCTATGCCGCCGACGGCTACGCGCGGACGCACGGCCTCGCCGCGGTGGTGACGACCTACGGGGTGGGCGAGTTGTCGGCCATGAACGGCATCGCCGGCAGCTTCGCCGAATGCGTCCCGGTCCTGATGATCGCCGGGACGCCGGCGACGCACGTGCAGGAGCTGGGACTGCCGGTGCACCACGGGCTGCTCGACGGCGACCCTGGCCATTTCGCCCGCGCGTTCGGTCCGCTGACCTGCGCTTCAGCGCGGCTGTGCGCGGACACCGCAGCGCGGGAGATCGACCGGGTGCTCGGCCGCGTGCTCGCGGACAAACGTCCTGGCTACATCGCCCTTCCATGTGATCTCGTCGCGGCACGGGCGGTGCTGCCGGGGTCCGAGCCGGCGGCGGTGGAGGCCGAGTCCTCGACGGTCGTCGCCGCAGAGCGTGGATTCGCCGAGCGCGCGCAGGCGATGCTCGCCGGCGCGTCGGCCGTCGTCGTGCTCGCCGACCATCTCGCAGACCGGCACGGCGTGCAGCGTCACCTCGATTGCCTGATCGCCCTCGGAAGCCTGAAGTCGGCGACCACCGCCGCAGCCAGATCGTTGATCGACGAGACCACCCCGGGATTCCTCGGCCTGTACATCGGCGCGCTCAGCGACCCCGCGGTGCGCGACGCCGTCGAGACCGCCGACGTGGTCATCGGCGCGGGGCTGCGCCTCGTCGACATCACCAGCGGCGGCTTCACCGCGAGGCTCGATCCGGACAGGCTCATCGACCTGCAACCCCACCATGCCGTCGCCGGCCGGGAGTCCTTCCCCGGCGTGGGCATGGCCGCCGCCCTGATCGCGCTGACGAACATCGTTGCTGACCGCCCTGCCCCCGCCGCGTCGTTCTTCGAGCCGCACGGCATGGCCCACTGCACCGACCGCCCTGAGCCGGATGGCCCGTTGACCCAGGGGACGTTCTGGCAGCGGATCGGCGGCTTCCTGCGCCCGGGCGACATCATCGCCGCCGATCAGGGGACGCCGCTCTACGGCCTGCTGGGCCTTCGCCTCCCGTCGGGCGTGGACGTCATCGCGCAGCCGTTGTGGGCGTCGATCGGCTATGCGCTGCCGGCGATCATCGGCGCGCAACTGGCCGCGGAGCCGGGCCGGCGCGGCGTCCTGCTCATCGGCGACGGCTCGTTCCAGATGACGGCCCAGGAGCTCGGCACGATGGCCCGCCACGCAACCCACTCGGTCGTCTTCCTGCTCAACAACGAGGGCTACACCGTCGAACGGGCCATCAACGGCTGGACGGCGGGCTACAACGAGATCCCGCGCTGGGACTGGTCGCGCGTTCCCGGAGCCCTGGGAGCCGCACCCGACAGCGTCATCGCCCGGGCCGGCACCCCGGCCGAGCTCGACGCCGCCCTGGCCGCGTGTCAACGGCTCGCCGGCGGGCTGGCGTTCGTCGAGGTGGTTCTGGATCGCCACGACATGCCGCCGCTGCTCACCGAGCTGGCGAACGCCATCGCGACCCAGAACGACGCGGCGAGTCGGAGCTAGCGCGCCGACCGCGGCGGCCCTGCCGCTCATCCCGACCAATCCGTGACCGTGGGATCGGCACCTCCGCTGCCATCGTCACGAACCGCGACGTAGCGCATCCCGTCACCCGGAGCGGCGGTTTCGCCGAGGGAGTAGATCAGTGCGTGGCACTTCTGGATCCTGACGAACGGGATCATTTCCGCCCCGCCTCGATCGCCGCCTGTGCTCGTAGCACCAGCGCGGTGACCCTCGGGAGACCTTGAGACGGCGCCGCCGGCGCCCACATGCGCTTGAGAGGAGTGCGTGCCATGAACGAGCACGCCGCCGCATGCGCGTATCCGCTGCAGGTCGAGGGAGAGCTTGATGTATCGCGTGGCCGATCGCGCGCAGCGGGATCGAGACCGAGCACATCCACCCGCCGACAGCGCGAGGATGTGGTCTATGCTCGCCCGGGTAGATCTCCGGGTGTCTTGACTGTGCTCCCGCCCGGGGTTTTCTGGAGAGCGCGGGCAGATCGAGAGAATGCCGTGCCGGACGACGCTTCCGCCGCTGAGCGGCTCGAGCAGTTCCTGAGCGAGGGTGACCAGTCGACGGCCGATGCCGATCAGACGATCGCCGACCTCGACCAGTCCACGTCCGAAGCCGACCAGAGCGCGTCGACGCGCGACCAGCTGGCGTCGGACCGTGACCAACGCGCCGCCGATCGTGATCAGGCTGCCAGCGACCGCGCGCGCGATCAGGGCGCCGCTGACCCCGGCACATACACGCGCAGCCGGCGCACGCGCGCGCAGACCACGCTCGAGCGCGACGTCATCACGCACGCTCGGTCTGACACCGCGCGCATCCGGGATGCTGCCGCCGAGGATCGTGACCGCACCGCGAACTCCAGGGACGCCGCGGCCGACGCGCGCGATGCCCTCGCGGCCGCGCTGGAAGCGGAGATCGAGCACCTCGACGGCAACCGGCCGGCTGGTGAGAACGGTCCGAGCTTGGGCATGGAGATCCTTCTCCGCGCCGCCGAGGACCGCAAGCGCGCGCAAGCCGGCCGCGTCCGCGCGGCGGCCAACCGCGCCGAGGCGGCGCTGGACCGTGACCTAGGGCGTAACGACCGCGACCGCGCGGCGGCCGACCGCCGGGCGGCCGCCGACGAACTCGCCGCAGTGGGCATCGACCACCTCACCGGAGCGCTGCGCCGCCGCGTCGGCCTTGTGGCAATCGGGCGAGAGCTCGAGCG
This sequence comes from Solirubrobacteraceae bacterium, assembly GCA_034664525.1. Classification (GTDB taxonomy): domain Bacteria; phylum Actinomycetota; class Thermoleophilia; order Solirubrobacterales; family Solirubrobacteraceae; genus DATLGB01. The sequence continues at coordinate 2,256 of JAXDHL010000295.1, read as the reverse complement.
GGTGCGGCGCTCCGGCGAACCCCTGATCGTCGCCTTCGTCGACGTCGACGGACTCAAGGCCGTCAACGACTCGCAGGGTCACGCCGCCGGTGATGAGATTCTCCGCGAGGTCGTGGCGACCATCCAGTCGGGACTGCGCGCGTATGACGTCATCCTTCGCTACGGGGGCGACGAGTTCGTGTGCTCACTGGCGGGCCAGGGCATCGCCGGCGTCCGAACCCGGTTCGATCAGATCTCGATGCACATCACGCAGACGAATCCTCGAGCCGCGATCAGCGTCGGCTTCGCCGAGTCGGGATCGGACGACTCCGTCGGTGCACTGCTCGTCCGCGCCGACCACGAGATGATCGCGTTGCGGCGGTCCCGCTGACACCCGGGCGCCTGAGCCCGACGATCCAGTCCTTTCAAGACCCTCCGGCCGGGCGCGACGCCTGGGCGCGGGCGCGCTGAGCTGCGCGACGAGCGCCGGCCGCAGCCTGCCTCTCCTGCGACGCGCGTTCCGGGCGACCGTTGAGCTCCTCACGAGCGGCATGGGCGTCGGCGAGCCTCGCCGACCATTCGAGCACGTCCGCGGTCCGGAGCAGTGTCGCGGCCAGGCGGCGCGCACCCTCGTCCCGTCGCTTCCGATCCTGCGACCCCTCCGGGCTCCCGTCCATGCGACAGATCTACGCCCTGCCGGATCGGACGAGCGGCGCCGGCGCTGGGAAGCAACCTGTGCGACACCAGGCCAGAGGGGAGTCAGCCCGGGAGCGGGAAGTCGGCGGCGACGAGCGTCCCGCCGTCGGCCGGGCTCTCGACCCGCAGCCGCCCGTGGAGGACGGCCAGCCGATCCGCCAGCCCGAGAAGACCGCTGCCGTCGGGCCGGGCGCCGCCGACGCCATCGTCGCGCACCTGGACCCGGAACTTGCCGTCCTCGACGCGCGCCGCGACCGTCGCGTGTTCGGCGCGGGCGTGTTTTGCGACGTTGGTGAGCGCCTCGGCGACCACGAAATACGCGGTCGCCTCGACCGCCGGCGAGAGCCGGTCCACCGACACGCCGTTCTCGACCGGCACCGGCATGCGCGAGGCCAGCGCATCCACTCCGGCGCGCAGCCCGCCCCGGATGAGGACCGCGGGGAGGATGCCGTGCGCGAGCTCGCGCAGCTCGGCCGTCGCCTGCTCGACGTGGTCGAGCGCCGCGGTCAGGAGCCCGGGCGCATCCTGGTCCTCGTTCTGGAAGGCGCGTTGTGCCTGCTTCAGCGTGATGATCGTGTGCACCAGCCGCTGCTGGGCTCCGTCGTGCAGATCGCGAATCACCCGCCGGCGCTCTTCGTCGATCGCCGCCACGATCCGCGCTCGCGACGCCGCGAGATAGGCCTCGCTCCGCCGCAATTCGGCTGTCCGCTCGGCCACGCGCAGCTCGAGCTCGTTCCGGGCTTTGCGAACCTCTTCCTCCGCCCTGGTGCGCTCGTGGATGAGGCGTGCGCCCTGAAATGCCGTCGCGGCGTGATTCGCAGCGAGGGAAAGCAGCAACTGGTCGATCTCGGTCGGAAAATCGGTGCGGCCACAGGCCGCAGCAACCACGCCGCCATCGGCATTGACACCGATGGGACCGACAACGCCGCGGCACGGCTTCACGCCGCCGCCGACGTCGGGAACGATCTCCTTCCCTGCGAGCCGGCCGCTCGTCGAGAGGTGACGTTCCAGCCACTCCGGAAAGCCCGTCCACGCGGTCCCCCGCGTGACGTCGACTGCGCCGGCGCCGCTGGGATCGCACAAGCGCACGAAGGCAAAATCAAGCCCCAACAACCCGATCAGCGTGTCCGCGAGCCCGGCAGCCACGGCCGGCGGTTCTCTCCCCACCCACGCCGCCGGGATCGTGGATAGCGCCACAAAATCCCTGAGCACCGTTCGCCCAAGGATCTCAGCGTTGGCCTCGGTCGGCATCTAGTGGGCGGCGCTCGCGTGCTCGCGGCCCGACCGCCGCTCCCGGATCTCGAGCAGGAACTCGTCAGGAGAGACGAAGAACGGGTTCTCGTGCAGCAGCCCGCCGATGATCACCACCGGATGCGTCCGTAGGGCGTCCATCACCACGCTTGCGCCGAATTTCGACAGATCGTATGCGCAGATCACCGCATCGTCGTACTTGGGAACGACGTAGTTCACCCGCGTCTCGAACTCGATCAGGTCCTCGACGCCTGGTAGGTCGACGAGCGCCCATTCCATCTGAGCCAGGAACCTGGTCTGCGCGTACCCCGCCGCCGGGCCGGACTGGAG
>JAXDHL010000294.1:0-3465 GCA_034664525.1 Solirubrobacteraceae bacterium | reverse complement strand
TCAGCCGATCGCCGGGCGGTTTGGTCGCAGCCGCCACCGTTGGGCCTCGTCGAGGCCGTCATCAGCTCGGTCGCTCTCTGACGCGCAGCCCAAGTCTCACGCCCCCGGCAGGATTCGAACCTGCGACCTGCGGATTAGAAGTCCGCTGCTCTATCCAGCTGAGCTACAGGGGCAGCGGACCGAAGGCTACCCCGGCGTCCGGGCACGACGGTTGCGCACGGGGGGCGAATACCCGGCGCGTCGGGCCTAGGAGAAGCATGACCTCCAAGCCCGATCCCATCCTGGCGTTCGTCGAGGCCCTGCTCGTCCACGGCGGCCTCCTGCGCAACGTGTACGACCACATGCAGGCGTTCAGCGACGCGGGCCTGTCCGACCCCGACGCCCCACCGCCGCACGTGGTGCTGCGCAACCTGATCGGGATGACGCTCGACAGCCGGCTCAACGACGTCCCCGACGCCGACCTCGTCACCGCCACGCGCACGATCGAACGCTCGATCCAGGCGATCGAGGAGGACCTCGTGCTCGTCCCGGTCGAGGCGGCTGCGCGCCCGCCGGCCCGCGCGGCCCGGAGGTCCAGGGGCGGCTGCGGGTGACGGCTGGTCGGTACAGCGGTTGAGCGCGAGCACGACCACGTAGTCGATGCACCCACCGACGGTGGCCTAATCGTTGAAGGCGGGAACGACGACGACCGCGCGCATCACAGCGGCGGGGGCTCGCCCGCGGCGATCAACTCGGCGCCACGCTCGTAGTCGGCGTCGCGCTCGTGGGTGAGCACCCCCACGCAGGCGGCGTCCGCGCCGGTGTACCAGACCGTCCAGGCACCGCCGCCGTGGTCGACGAGCCGGGCGGTCTCGAACCCGTCGCCCCAGGCCGCGTACTTGAGCGTGTGGACCCCGATCGTCGACCAGAACCCGGGCACGCCGTCCCACGCCGCCTCGCTGTCACCCGCCAGGCGCCGGCCGGCGATCTCGCCTTGGGTCAGCGCCTCGCCCCAGTGCTCGACCCGCAGCGGCCGCCCGGCGACCGGGTGCTGGGCCTCGCACACGTCGCCGGCCGCGTAGACGCAGTCGGCGGTCGTTCGCAGGCCGCCGTCGGTGGCGATCGCGCCGCCGCGCTCCCCCAGCCGCAGGCCGGCGCGGGCGGCCAGCTCGACGCGCGGGCGCACGCCCGTCGCCATCACGATCGCGTCCACGTCGAGATCGTCCACGCGCTCGATCGACGCGCCGAGCCGCAGCTCGACGCCCAGCTCGGTCAGGTAGCCGGCGAGCCGCCGGCCCGCGTCCTCGCCCAGGCGCGCGGCCTGCGGGACGTCCTCCATGCCCATCACCGTCACCTGCGCGCCGCGCATCGCCATCGACGCCGCCGCCTCGCAGCCGATGAACCCGGTCCCGATCACGACCGCGCGCAGGCCGGCGCGCACGACCGAGGCCAGCCGGATCGAGTCGCGGGCCGAGCGCACGATGTACACGCGCTCGTCGTCGGCACCCGGGATCGGCAGCCGCATCGGCTCGGCGCCGGTGGCGAGCACGCAGCCGTCGTAGTCCAGCCGCAGCCCGCCGTCCAGCAGCAGCGCCTTCGCCTCGACGTCGAGCCGGACCGCCTCCCCGAACACGATCTCGATGTCGTCGATGAGGTCCAGCGCGAGCTCGGACTCGTCGAGCTCGCCGCGCAGGAACTCCTTGGTCAGCGGCGGGCGCTCGTAGGGCGGGCGGTCGTCGTCGGTCACCAGGTGGACGCTGCCGCGCCCGCCGGCCTCGCGGTACCCGCGCGCGGCCGCGAGCCCGGCCGGCCCCCCGCCCACGATCACGACGCGCTCAGCGGCGCTCATAGCGATCGAGCAGGTAGGACTCGTGGACCTCGGCCTTCACCCGCACGAGGCCGGGCCGCCCGCGCAGCTCGGCGTGCACCTCGTCACCGGTGAGCTGGTGCGTCCCGCGGCCCCGCCAGGAGACGGCCAGCAGCGTCCCGGCGCGCGGCATCAGCGCCTCCAGCGCGTCGAGCACGGTGGCGAGCTCGTCGCGCGAGAAGTAGTAGAGGACCTCCGAGCAGACGACGAGGTCGAAGGTCCACTCCGGCAGGTGCTCCGGCGCGCTGCCCAGCCGCACGTCGACGTTCGTGACGGTCTGCAGCCGCGCGCGGGCGCGCCGGACCGCGGTCGGCGACGGGTCGAGCGTGATCAGGCGGCCGCAGCGCCGGGCCAGGCGCTCGGTGAGGACCCCGATCGACGCGCCGATCTCGAGCCCGAACGGATAGGTCCGATCGCCGAGCGCCGCGACCGTGGCGTCGTACTTGGCCTGCTCGTACTGCGCTTCGAACTCCGACAGCGGGTTGCGCACGGCTCAGCCCTCGAGCCCGGCGCGGGCGACGAGCGTGTCCAGCCGGTGCTGGAGCAAGAACGCGGGCGACGGCTCCTCGGAGCGGGCCGCACCGGCGATCCAGAGGTCGATCGTGGAGCTCACCGTGCGCATCCGGCCGTCCGCGCTGCGGTCACGCTCCTGCACGTGCGCGGCGATCCGGTCGAGGTCGAGCGCATCCACGGCGGGAGCCATGCGTCTGCCGCTACCCCGGGCGGGCGCCCGTCACCCGCGCGAGCATCTCCGGCGCCGTCCACCAGCGCGCGATCATGACGTGGCGACGCGCCGGAACACCCGCCCCGGCCGCCCCGGCCCTTCGCGCACCGTCCGCGGCGTTCCCTCCACGAGCCCGGTCGCGCGCACGTCGCGGCGAAAGTTCGCCGCGTCGACCTCCTCCCCACGCAGCGCCTCGTAGAGCCGCTGCGCCTGGCCGAGCGTGAACTCTTCGGCCAGCAGCCCGCCCGCCACGCGGACGAACCACGCCTTGTCGGCCACCCGCGCCCGCAGCCGCCACAGGGCGTCGTCGACGATCCGCGCGTGGCTCAGCGCGAGCTCGGGCAGCGCGTCGACCGGCCACCAGGACGCCTCGCGCTCCGGCACGCCGCCGGCCGGCAGCGTCTCCGGCGGCACCAGCGCGAGGTAGGCGATCGACGGCAGCCAGCCGCGCGGGTCGCGCGCCGGGTCGGCGTAGGTGCGCAGCTGCTCGAGGTGCACCGAGCCGACCCCGGTCTTCTCGCGCAGCTTGCGCTCGGCGGTGACCTCGGGCGGCTCTTGGGGGCCCACGAAGCCGCCCGGGAGCGCGAACAGTCCCCGCTGCGGCGGCTCGAGCCGGCGAGCGAGCAGGACGCTGAGGCGCCCACCGAGCAGGGTGAAGACCACCGGGTCGGCGGTCAGGCCGATCGGCGCGTCGTAGCCCGCGGAGTTGCGGGCGCTGATGGGAAGCTGGCCGTTCATCGCTGGACGGCCAGCATGCCATGCGCAGGCGTCGCGATCGGCGGACGCTACCGCGCGTCCACGACCTCGATCGCGGCGGCCGGGCAGGCCAGGGCGGCGGCGCGGACCGTGTCCTCGTCGCCCGGGCCGAGCACGACGGCGATGTCGTCCACACGGA
>JAXDHL010000293.1:0-8260 GCA_034664525.1 Solirubrobacteraceae bacterium | reverse complement strand
GCGACCGCCAGCGCTCCGAGTCCGACGACCGTCGCCGCCAGCCCGACGAGGCCGCCCAGGACCGGAACGAGCGCCAGAACGCGCAGGATCGCCCAGCCGGCCAGCAGCGCCGCCCACGGCGACGCCGAGCGGTTGCGCAGCACCCGGCGCCCGACGATCCAGGCGCTCGTCACGTACGCGACGAGCAGCACCGGGAGCACGGCCAGCAGCAGGGCGATGCCGAACGGGATGCCGACGAGCGTGATGAGCGCGAGCACCGCCAGCAGCGGCACACCGATCGCGATCGCGATGCCCCACCCCACCGTGGCGCCGAGTCGGTCGCGCACGGCACGATCCGCCGCGTACAGCGCGGCCGGCGCCAGCCAGACGAGCAGGGCGCCGACGAGCAGCGTCGAGACCGCCACCGCCACCCACCAGGCGATCGAGCTCACCCATCCCCACCCGTTGCTGGCGTCGGACCAGTTCTCGTTGCTGACGGCGCCGGCCACCTGGGCGCCGGACGCGAGCACCGGGCGCTCGTCGCCGTAGCGGAGGTCGCCGCCGACGCGCGCCGTCGGGCTGAGGAACGCCCGGTCCGATACCGCGATCAGATCGCCGTCGACCTGACCGGTCAGCCGGATGGGCCCGCTCACCGACACCACGTCGCCGGTGACGTGGCCGGCGATCCGCACGGGCCCGTCGATCACGACGACGTCGCCGGCGGTCTGGCCCGCCGGAACGACGGTTCCGCCCGTGAGCACCACATGATCGGTCGCGGCGGAGGCGCTGCCGGCTCCGAGCAAGATGGCCAGCAGGGCGGCGATCACGACGCGGACAGCCTGTGACGGAGACATCTCGACCCTCCTCGGGCGGGTGCTCTCCACCCTCGCAGCGGGTCCTCACCGCTGCAAGGCGCAGGTCGCCGCTCGGACGTCGCCGGGTTGGGACGGCGTCAATCCCTGATCATCGCCCTACCATCGCCCGCCGCCGGTCGCGATACTCGGTCGATCGCCGACCCGCTCAGCTCCGCCGGGCGACTCGCCCGTCTGACCGCCGCGGCGCTCGTCCTCGCGCTCCCGGGCTGCGGCGAGAGCCCAGCCCCCCGGACCAGCGCGCGCATCCTGGTGCAGTGGCGTCCCGCGTTGCCGGTCACGCAGGTGGTGGACGTCGCCGGACCACGCGCCGACGGGCGTCTCGTGCTCGCCGCCGACGGCCGGCTGGAGCTGATGCAGCCCGGGCACTCCCCCGCACCGTTCGCTCGCGGGTCGAACGGGTACGCGACCCCGACCGGCCCGGAGCCGTACATCGCGGTGTCCCGCGGTGACGCGGTCGCGCGAGCCGGTTGCCGCTTCCCGCGCGACGCGGTGTATGCGCTCGAGCCACAGGCGCCGGCGGGCGTGATCGCGGTCGACGCGCGCGGCCGGGCGCGGCGGCTGCTCGACCTGCCGGGCGCGGGCCTGCCCGGCGGCATCGCCTTCGACCGCACCGGCCGGTTCGGGCACCGTCTGCTCGTGACCCGCACTCTCAACCGCCGGACGACCGTGCTCGCCATCGACTGCCGTGGGCGTGCGAGGACGATCACGAGCAGCGCGCCCGCGATGGAGGGCGGACTCGCGGTCGCGCCCCGGACCTTCGGACGCTTCGCGGGCCACCTGATCGCGCCCGACGAGCACAGCGGTCGCATCGTCGCCGTTGCGCCGAGCGGCCGGACGCGCCTGGTCGCGAGGTCGGGCCTCGCCGCGGGACCCGACATCGGCGTGGAGAGCGCCGGCTTCGTCCCGAACGGCTTCGGCCCGGGATGGTCGGCCTACCTCGCCGACCGCGTCTCTCCGGGCAACCCCCACCCCGGTGACGACGTCCTGCTCGCGCTGAGCGCGCGCTCGCTGACTCGCGCCGGTGTGCGCCCCGGCGACCTGCTCGTCTCCGGGGAAGGCGGAGCCCAGACCATCGCGATCCGCTGCGATGCACGCTGCTCGGTCCGCCACGTCGCGGGCGGCCCGCAGGTTGCACATGCGGAGGGGCACATCGCGTTCGCGCGGACCCGCTGAGGCGCCGGACACCGGGTTGCGGCGCCGTCCGGCCGGCCTAGCACGGCTGCGGGTGGGGACGGTCGCGAACCCGGACGTCCAGCTGGTGCACGTGCACGGCGGGGAGCCTGGCCTGCGACGCGAGCGCCGCGGCGACCGGTTCGTGATCCTCGACCCGGACGGCGAGCCCGTCGACGACCCTGAGACGCTGGCTCGCATCCAGCAGCTGGCAATCCCGCCGGCGTGGCGCGAGGTCTGGATCGCGATGCGGCCCGACGCCCACCTGCAGGCCACCGGGCTCGACGCCAAGGGGCGGCGCCAGTACCGCTATCACCCGGCCTGGCGCCGCCGACGCGACCACGAGAAGTTCGACGACATGCTGGACTTCGCGCAGGCGCTGCCCGCGCTTCGCGGGCACGTGACCGAGCACCTGCATGACGAGGCCCCGCGGCGCGAGCACACGCTCGCGCTCGCGCTGCGCCTCCTGGACGTCGGGCTGTTCCGCGTCGGCTGGGACCGGTACGCCCGGGACAACGGGCACGTCGGGCTTGCGACGCTGCGGCGCGACCAGGTCCGCCTGCTCGGCGCTGCCGCCCGGTTCGACTTCATCGCCAAGTCCGGACGGCGCCGGCGGATGACCGTGCTCGACCCGCCCGCCGTGCAGGCGCTGGCCCCGCTGCGCCGCCGCCGCGGCGATCCGGTCGAGCTGCTGGTGTACCGCGCACCTGCCGGTTGGCGCCGGATCACTGCGCCGGACGTCAACAACGCGCTGCGCTGCTGGGGCGCGGGCCCGTACTCGGCCAAGGAGTTCCGCACCTGGGCGGCCACCGTCCTGGCCGCGGTCGCGCTCGCGCGCGAGCATGCCGCCGGCCACCACGGCCCGCGCGCGGTCTCCCGGGCGGTCCGGCAGGTCAGTGCCGCGCTGGGCAACACGCCCGCGGTGGCGCGTGCGTCCTATGTCGACCCGCGCGTCATCGAGGCCTACGAGGCCGGCACGGTCGTCGAGCTGCCCGGCGACCCGGCCGAGCCTGGGGTGCCGCTGCGCATCGACGACCGCGATGACGGCATCGTGATCGAGCTGCCGACGAGCGCGACCGGCGACGCGATCCGCGAGGAGACCGAGCGGCGCGTGCGCGCGCTCCTGCGCGACCGGGCGTAGCGGCTCCGGCGGCTCTGTCGGCTCACTGATCCCCGTCATCGAGGGCGGCGAGGCTGATGCCGAGCGCGGTCGCCAGCGGGTCCGCGGCCGCGACCATCCGGAACACGCCGATGTTCGGGCCGACCGCGGTCAGCACGGCGGTGATCTCGTCGACCGACGCGCCGGAGTCGAGCGCGTCGGTCACGTACAGCGTGTAGGACGAGTCGTCGCCACCACACGCGATCAGTGCGGCGAGGTTGACCAGCGCGAACGTCTTGGCGTCCAGCTCGGAGGCGTCGACGGCCTCCTCGACGCGGATGGCGACGAGATCGCTGATCGCCGCGCCGTCGTTGTCGGAGATGTGCTGCAGCCGGTCGCGCTGCTCGTCCGTCGTCTGCGGGGCCTTGTCGGCCATGCGGTGCTCCTGTCGGTGGTGGGGCTCAGCTCCGTCGGTTAGGTCACCCGGGCCCGCTGTCCAGCGTCTGCTGCAAACACCGCGCCGGCCCGAGTTGCCGGCGCAGGCCCGCGACGCGCCGGCGTCCGCGGCGGCCCAGGCCGCCAGGGCTCACACGTCACCGATCCGGTGGGGTGTGCGCGCTGGAAGTCCAGGAGCGACCACTCCCGCACCCGGCCGAGAGCCCTGCGCGCTGGGGGTCGCCTGACGACCACCAACCGACGAGGGCTGGCGAATCCACCAACCTGTGTCGAGCTGTGGCGCTGCACTCCCCCTTCCTCACCAGCCCAGCCGTCTCGGCCCATGCGCGGGCACGGCTCTCCTAGAGCAGGGTCTCGCGGTAGGCGCGCGGCAGCGCGGCCAGGACGTCCTCGAGCTCGTCGGGCGGCAGCGCCTCGGCGAGCGTGGCGAACACCGCGCGCGTGTGCTGGAACGCCTCGTCGAGCGACACGTGCTCGCGCTCGGCCACGAGCTCCACGAACTCGTCGAGCGACAGCTTGCGCGGATGACCGTCCACCTGCCGCCGGCCGCGCTCGAGCGCGACGCGGAACTGCTCCGGAAGCATCTCCTCGAGGTCGTCGACCTCCCCGCCCGGCACGCGCTCGGCCAGCGTCTCGAGCACCGCCTCGGCCGTCCGCTGCGCCTCGACGTGACCGAGGTCCGCGCGGCGCTTCAGGCGTTCGACGAACGCCTCGAACGACCGGACCCGGGGCTCGGTCTGCTCGCGCACGGTCCGCGCCACGTCGCCGAGCAGCGGCTCGTACTCGTGCGGGAGGTCGGCGACCAGGTCGTCGAGCTCATAGGCGGGTGCCATCCGCGCGAGCGCCTGGAAGACGGCGCGGGCGTGGCGCGCGGCCGTCACGTGGTCCACCTCCTCGCGCTCGGCGACCCGCCGTACGAACTCCTCGATGTGAAAGTGCTCCGGACGGTCCGTCGCGCCGTCGAGCCACGTCTGCAGCGGCAGCGGCAGGTCCTCGCCGAGCTCCAGCGCGCGGCTGCGCGTGATCCGCTCGGCCAGCGTGGTCAGCGTCGCCATCGTGGCCCGCTCGGCGTGGTCGCGATCGAGCCCGGTCAGCTCCTCGACCGTGGTGAGGAAGCGCTCGTAGCGCCAGGCGTCGCCGCGTCGGCCTCCTCGGTCGTTCACCCCCCGTCCGATAGGCCGGACCGGCACGGCTGCAACGGGCTTCACCCCGCCCGCCTGCTGAGGCGGCGGGCTATGCCGGCACGAGGACGAGCTTGCCCCGCACATGGCCCGCTTCGCTGAGGCGGTGGGCCTCGGCCGCGTCCTCGAACGCGAACGTCGCCGCCACCGGCACCTCGAGCCGCCCGGCGTCGGCCAGCCGGGCCGCCTCGTCGAGCATCTCCATCGCGCGGGAATCGCCGCCGCCGGTCAGCTTCACACCCAGCGCGGCGGCGCCGAAGTCGGCGATGGTCGCGACCCTGGCGGGATCGCCGGTCAGCGCGATGAGGTCGGGCAGGGCACCCTTGCCGGCGGTGTCGAAGGCGAGATCGACGCCGTCCGGCGCCAGCGCCCGGACGCGGTCGACCAGTCCCGGGCCGTAGGTCGTCGGCTCCGCGCCGAGCCCGCGCAGGAACTCGTGATTGCCCTCGCTGGCGGTCCCGATGACGCGCGCGCCACGGGCGAGCGCCAGCTGCACCGCGACGGCGCCGACGCCGCCCGCGGCACCGTTGACGACGAGCGTCTGGCCTTCGCCGACGCCGCCGAGCACCCCGAACACGCGACCGCTGGTCTCCGCCGCCACCGGCAGCCCGGCGGCCGCCTCCCACGACAGGCTCGCGGGCTTGCGGGCGAAGTCGTCGAGAACCGCGTACTCGGCGGCCGCGCCGCCGACCGTGAATCCGAAGACCTCGTCGCCCACCGCGACGCCGGTGACGTCCGGGCCGACCTCGTCGACCAGACCGGCGGCCTCGCGACCGTCGACGGCCGGGAAGCGCACCGGCAGGAACTCGCGCATCGCACCGCTGCGTGCCTTCCAGTCGACCGGGTTCACCGCCGCCGCGCGCACGGCGATCCGGATCTGTCCCGCCCCCGCGTGCGGCTCGTCGACGTCGGCGACCTGGAGGACCTCCGGGCCGCCGTAGTCGGTGAACGTCACCGCCTTCATGGGCCGATGGTACCCGCCCGTCTGCGCCACCGACCCTATCCACGGCGGTGGCATGGGAGTACGGTCGGTCTTCAGCCGTCGACGCGGCGTTCCTCGGCTCGGAGGAGCCGCCGGAGAGGAGCGACGCGATGGGCACCGCACGCGAGGATTCGGGATTCGGACCCCGGAGACTTGCCCTCTACGCGACCCGCCACCCACGGCGGATCCTGCGCATCTGGGGCGCGCTCGTCGTGCTCTCGATCGTCGTCTTCGTGGCGCTGATCAACGGCGCCGTCACCGCCGATCAGAAGCTGACGAACAACCCGGAGTCCTACGTCGCGAAGCACCTGATCGCCGCTCGGCTGCCCAACCCGGACAAGGTCGACGAGGTCGTGGTCGTGCGCTCCGAGCAGCGCACGGTGACCGATCCGGCGTTCGCCGCGCGGATCGACAGCCTGACGGCGACCGCGCGCGCCACGGGTGCCGTGCGCCGCCTGCGCACCTACCGCGATCCGGGCGGGGCCGAACTCATCTCCGCCGACCGCCACGCGACGATCGTGCCGATCGTCCTGGCCGCCGACAAGCACATGCGCATCGGCGATCTCGTCCCGGCGATCCAGCGCGCGGACGGCGCCGGCGGGTTCGCGGTGCACATCACCGGCGAGCACACGCTGGGCCGCGACTTCGGGAAGGTCTCCGAGAGCGACCTGCGCACCGGCGAGCTGCAGTTCGGGCTGCCGGCCGCCCTGATCGTGCTGCTGCTCGTCTTCGGCACCGTCGTCGGGGCGATGATCCCGATGCTGATGGCGGTCATGTCGATCCTGGTCGCGCTCGGCGTGATCGCGGTGATCGGCCAGCTGTTCCAGGTCAACCTGTTCATCACGAACATGGTCGTCGCCATGGGCCTCGCGCTCGGCATCGACTACTCGCTGTTCATCGTCTCCCGGCTGCGCGAGGAGCGCCGCCGCGGCCGCGGCACCCAGGACGCGATCCTCGCGGTCGCCAACACCGCGACGCGAGCCGTCGTGTTCAGCGGTGTCGCGTTCACGCTGGCGATGATCGGGATGCTGCTCGTCCCCGACACGACGCTGCGCAGCCTCGGCCTCGGCGCCGTCGTCGTGGCCCTCGTGTCGCTCGCCGTCGCGCTGACCTTCCACCCGGCGATGCTGATGGTCCTCGGCGACCGCGTCGATCGCCTGCGGCTGCCGTGGATCGGCGCCCGCATCGCGGCGACCGCCGGCGCCGAAGGGCCGTTGTGGCGCCGGGCCATCCTCGCCGTCATGCGGCGCCCGGCGGCGTACCTGGTGGCCACCGTCGCGATCCTGGTTGCGCTGGCCTCCCCCATCCTCGGCCTCAAGCTCGGGTCCTCCGGAAGCGAGGCGCTCCCCGACAGTGCCGTCGGCAAGCAGGGCGTGATCGCGCTCCAGCGCGACTTCCCCAGCGGGGCCACCGATCCGGTCAATGTCGTGGTCGACGCCTCGCCGGCGGCCGCCGCGCCCGGCCTCGCACGGCTGCGCAGCCGGCTCGCGCGCGACCGCGACTTCGCCACCGGCGCCCTCAGCACCCGCAGCGGCCCGCGGATCGCCGTCGCCTCCCTGCCACTCACGGTCGAGCCCAACACCGAGCGGGCCTCGGCGGCGATCGACCGCCTGCGCGACCGCTACGTGCCGCAGGCGTTCGGCGCCGCCGCGTCCCGCGTGTCGGTCGGCGGCGGCGCGGCCGAGGCCCGCGACTCCTACGCGATCGACAGCCGCTGGCTGCCGATCGTCGTCGCGTTCGTGCTGACCCTGAGCGTCGTGCTGCTCACGCTCGCATTCCGCTCGATCGCCATCCCGCTGACGGCCGTCGCGATGAACCTGCTGTCGGTCGGGGCCGCCTACGGGATCCTCGTGCTGGTCTTCCAGCACGGCCTCGGCAAGGACGTCCTCGGGTTCGGGCAGGTCGCCCGCATCGAGGCGTGGGTGCCGATCTTCCTGTTCTCGGTGCTGTTCGGCCTGTCGATGGACTACCAGGTGTTCCTGCTCAGCCGGATCCGCGAGCGCTGGAGCCAGACCGGGGACACGAACGAGGCGATCGTGCACGGCGTCGCCTCGACGGCGCGGCTGATCACCGGCGCCGCCGCCATCATCATCGTCGTCTTCAGCGGCTTCGCCACCGGCCAGCTCGTGGCGTTCCAGCAGATGGGCTTCGGCATCGCCGTTGCCCTCGCCCTGGATGCCACGCTCGTGCGGCTGCTGCTGATCCCGAGCACGATGCGCCTGCTCGGCGACCGCAACTGGGTCCTGCCGCAGTGGCTGCGTTGGCTGCCCAACCTGCAGGTCGAGGGCACGGCGCCGGACACCGCGCCCTCGGCGCCGGTGTCACCGGCCATCACGGCGATGAAGCTGACCGTCGGCGAGTCGGGCTCGCCGGAGGAGGTGACCTCCCGCCGGCGCGAGCGCTGAGCGAGGCTCCTAGCCTCGGGGGCCGATGCGGCCCTTCCTCGACCTCGCCGCCGCCGACGACCCGCCGCTCGACGAGCTGGCGCTGTCGATCGCGGCCGAGTTCCGCAGTGTCG
>JAXDHL010000292.1:0-2912 GCA_034664525.1 Solirubrobacteraceae bacterium | reverse complement strand
GGCGGCGGCGGCGTGTCCGACGACTTCCCGCTGGCGATGATGTACGCGCACGTGCGCACGCTGCGGCTCGCCGACGGGCCCGACGAGGTGCACAAGCTCTCCATCGCGCGCACCGAGATGCGCAAGCACGTGGCCGAGACGGCGTGAGCGCGGGGCTGGCCCGGGAGCGCCTCGGCGACGTCGAGGTGCTCCGGCTCGATCGCCCGCAGCGGCGCAACGCGATGGACACGCGGCTGCTCGACGCGCTGCTGGCGGCGCTCCGGGAGGCCGCCGGCGACGACCGGCTGCGGGCGCTGGTGTTCTCGACCACGGATCCCGCCGCGCTGTCGGCCGGGGCCGACGTCGGCGAGGACCTCGACCGCGAGGGCGGCGTCACGCGCATGCAGCGCTTCACCGAGCTCTACGCGGCGGTCGAGGCGTTCCCGGCGCCGACGGTCGCGGTCTGCGTCGGGAACGTGGTCGGCGCGGGCGCCGAGCTGGCGGCCGGCTGCGATCTGCGGATCGCGGGCGACAACCTCAAGCTGGCGTGGGCCGGCGCGCGCCACGGCGTGCCGGTCGGGCCGGCGCGGCTCGTGCCGCTGGTCGGAGTCGCGCGCGCGAAGGAGATCATCTACACGGGACGCGTCGTCGGCGCTGCCGAGGCGCTCGCGCTCGGGATCGTGCACGAGGCGCTGGCCACCGACCAGGCCGAGCCGCGCGCGCTGGAGCTCGCCGGGTCGCTCGGCGACGTCCGCGAGCTGAAGGCGCTGTTCCGCGAGCTCGACGGCGGCGCCGAGCGCGTCGCCACCGAGAACGCCCGCCTGATGGCGTTCCAGCGCGGCGGCCGCGGCCTCCCCCGCCGCGGCGCCTAGCGGTACGGTTGACATGGCAACCGACCGGATAGAACGGCCGTCGATGCTCGGTCGCCGTCGCCGTCGCCTCGCCCTCGTGCTCGCCGCCGTGCTGCTCGCCGCGCCGGCGGTCGCGCTCGCCGCCTCCCGGCTGACCGTTGCGCGCTATGCGGCGCCGGACGCCACGGTCTTCAAGGTCACCGCCGACCGGTCACTGACCGCCAAGGGCCTGGCCAGCTTCGCCCTGCGCATCACGCCGCCCGCCGGGGCGACGGGCCCGTACGGGGCCACCGAGCATGTGACGACCGCCGACCTGCCGCGGGCCGGGACGAACGTGCCGCTGCGCGTCGGGTCCGCCCTCGCGTGCGCGGACCCCGGCGTGAGCACGGCCTATGGGACCGTCATCCGCCGTGCCAAGCGCGTGACGGCCACGCTGCAGGACGGCACGCGGCTGCGCCTCTCGCGCACGGAGCCGCCGGCGGCCTGGGGGCTGCACGGCTGGGTCGTGGCGGGGATCGCGAACAGCCACTCGCCGGTCGTCGAGGTCGACGCGTCCGACACGCACGGCAAGCGCGTCGCCTACGCGAAGTTCCAGAACGTCTCGGGCTGCTAGTAGGCGGGCCTGGACCCGACGCGCGCGCGGTTGTAGGTTCGCGGGCGGTGTCCGAGGCGGAGGCAGCCCACGAGGCGGCGCCGGCAGCGGAGGTTGCGAGCACGCGGCCCAGCGCCGGCTCTGCCGCCCCCTCACTCCAGTTCCCCGCGGGGGTGCTGGCGCTCCAGCGCCTGGCCGGGAACGCCGCCGTGGGCTGGTTGATGCGCCAGCCGCCGACCGCCGCGGCCCCGGCCCCGACCCCGGCTCCCGCGCCGGGCGGGGTCGCCGCGGCGGCAACCGTCACCAACCAGATCAGCGGCGAGATCGGCGAGCACCTGCTCAGCCAGGCGCTCGACCAGCGTGGGATCATCGTCTTCACCGACTGGTCCAAGCACGTCGCCGGCAACGGGATCGACCGCGTCGCGTTCGATCCGGCCACGCGCGAGATCTGGCTGCTCGACAACAAGGCGCAGTGGCGCGGGATCGCCGACGCGCCCGCGCTGACCGGCCCGCAATACGCGCGCAACCTCGCCGAGGTCGAGGAGTTCCTGGCGAGCAACAGCGCCAGCAAGGAGGCGGCCTTCGCGCTCGAGGCGCTGCGGGCCGGCCGGCTGCGCAGGGTCGTCACGAACGCGTTCGCCGGCCAGACCACCCGCTTCACGGCCTCGCTGTTCGATCGTGGGCTGTGCGTGTTCGACCTGCGCATGGGCCGCCTGTTCACCTCGCACGCCACCTGGCTGATGGAGTTCCGCGCCCTCGCCAACCTCCGCCGCGGGATGCGGCTGACGACCTTCAGGGGCGCGGCACTGTTCGAGGGCGCGCTGCTGGTGCTGTTCGTCGCCGGGGGCGCCGCGTATCTCGCGCACAACGGCGCCGAGGTCAAGAAGGTCGCCAGCGAGCTCGCCGCGGAGTCGGCGCTGGGCGCGCTCATCACGCGCCTGCCGGGCGGCCTGTTCGCGACGTTCGTACTGGGACTGGAGAGCGACAACCCGCGCCTGATGGAGGCGCGGCGGCTCGAGGAGCAGGTCGACGAGCTGACGAAGTACGTCCCGAACTACGAGGCGATGAGCGATGCGGACAAGGAGGCGGCCCGGGCGGTGCTCAAGCAGATCATCAAGGAGCCACTGCAGGGCGCACCGGAGCCACCCCCGCCGAGGGCGCCGATCCTGCCGTTCTTCGACCAGAAGAAGTGGCTGCCCCCGCGGACCGACGAGGCCTGACCGCGGTCAGCGAGCGCGGCACGCAGCGCCTCGGGCGCGCCCGACAGCACCGGCTCGCCGTGCGAGACGAGCACCCGGTCGAGCCGGAGGTCGAGCAGCGGCCGCAGCTCCTCGCGCAGCGCGGCGAGCGGCAGCTCCAGCCAGGACTGCGGGCACATGCGCAGGCCGCCCCGGCCGTCGCCGATCAGCCGGTCGCCGGGCTGCCCGGCGGGATGCGGCGCGGTCCAGTACCAGAGGCCGTCGTCGATCTCGGTGACGATCATTCGATCA
>JAXDHL010000291.1:0-4415 GCA_034664525.1 Solirubrobacteraceae bacterium | reverse complement strand
TGCCACGGCCGCGGCCCCGACGAGCTGGACTTCGGCTGCACGACGGAGCCCACGCTCGCGCAGGTCCTGCCCCAGGTTCGTGACTGGCTGCGCGCGCACCCACGCGAGGTGCTGCTGCTGTACCTGGAGGACGAGCTCGGGACGGCCGACGGCTACGCCGCCGCCGTCGAGCAGCTCGGCGCCGGGCTGCGCCGCGCGGACGGCAGCTCGATGCTCCTGCGGCCGGACGAGACGGCCGCGGGCCGCGCCTGCACGAGCCTCCCGCTCGCCCTCACTCGCGATGCGGCCCGGGCGCAGGGCGCGCAGGTCGTACTGGTCGGCAACTGCCGCGCCGGCTGGTCCTCGGCGGTCTTCGGCTGGGACGACATGCACGTCGAGAGCGGCGACACCGCCGCCTACCGGCCCGCGCCGGCCTGCGACGCGACCTACGGCCGCGACGTGTATGCCAGCAAGCTCGTCCGCTACTTCGAGGACTCCACCCTCGTCGCCCAGGCCGTCTCGCCGACGACCTCCCCCGCCCAGGCGACGGCCGAGCGGCTGACGCCCGACAAGGTGGCGGCGATGACCGCCTGCGGGGTCGACCTCTTCGGCCTCGACCAACTGCTCCCCGGCGACGGCCGGCTCGCCGCGACGGTCTGGTCGTGGGCGCCGGGTGAGCCCGACCTCACCCGCGGTGATTGCACCGTCCGGCTCGCCGGCGGCCGCTGGCAGAGCGCGCCGTGCACCGGGCCCGAGCGCCACCCCGCCGCCTGCCGAGCGGCCGACGGAACGTGGTGGACGAGCGCCGCAGTCCCGCGTCCGGCGGCGAAGACGGGCTGCAGCGCCGCCGGAGGCAGCTTCGACGTCCCGCGCAACGGCGAGCAGGACACCGCGCTGCGTGCCGCGGCCGGCGACACGACGACGTGGCTTGCCATCGCCGCTTCGTCGTGAGGACGGGCCCTCACGTTGCCGTGGTCGGCGCGACGGCTGCGTCACGCTGACCGAGGCGCCGGCGCAGCGACGCGCTTCGCTCTCGTAGCCGCTCACCGGCGGTTCATCTCGAGGCGGTACGCGCGCGCCGCGGGCGTGTATTTACGTCGCGGCGGGAAGCGCCCCTGCCGGACGACATGGCCGCCGCCCGACCGCTTTCGACGCTCTTCGCACCGCAGGAAGGTTTTCCGCGGGGTTTTCCGCCTGGTTTCCCGCGCCGCCCCCTTCGAGCCGACTGTCACAAACTTGTTACAAGCTCCGGCGATCCACTAGAGTTCGGCTCCCCACACCGGCAGAGCGAGGCTCCATCGCACCGCACGCCGTCGCCGGGAGTGGAACCCTCTTTTATGAGCCACACGACTGTCCCCGTGCCAGCCGACGCTGTCCCACTGCCGATCCGCTTTCTCGACTGCCTGCTCGTGCTCGCGTTCCTGCCCTTCGGGCTGGCCGCCGGCCTCCCGGCGCTGGGGCTGCTGGCGGGCGCCGGGATGTGGATCGCACAGCGCGCACTCGGTCAGCTGATCGACGCGCGGGCGGCGGCCGCGACCGACGCGCGCCGTGCCACCGCGATCCAGTTCATCGGGGTCATGGGGCGTCCGTTCCTCTTAGCGCTTACCATCCTCGCCGTCGGCCTCCTGGGGGAGAAGCGAGACGGGTTGGCCGCCGCGATCCTGGTGCTCGTCGCCTTCACGGTCTATCTGATCCTGTCCATCGTCCTTCGTCCGCAGAGGAAGTCGTCCACGTGAGCACCCGTCGCAAGCTGTTCTTCGGTATCGCGGGCTTCTACGTGCTGACGCTGATCCTGCTGGCCGCGTTCGTCGGCAGCGGCGGCAAGAACGCCGAGTTCAAGCCCCAGAACGAGTTCAAGCTCGTGAACTGGATCGACGGCCCCGGCCCGCTGGACTTCAACAAGGGCGTCCTGTACCTGCTGATCGCGACGGTGCTGACGGTCGGGACGATGCTCTACATCGCCAACCGCATGCAGGCGCGCCCGAACCGGGTGCAGACCGCGGTCGAGGCCCTGTACGCGCTGATGCGCGACAACATCACGGCCGGCTCGATGGACGACTCGATGGCGCGCAAGTGGTTCCCCTTCATCGGGACCCTGTTCCTGTTCATCTGGTTCAACAACCTGATCGGCTACATCCCGCTGCCGACGAACTCGCTCGAGAAGATCAACATCTTCGGGGTCCACATCCCCGCCTTCGCGATCTATGCCGCCACGGCGAACGTCTCGATCCCGCTCGTGCTCGCGCTGATCGTGTTCGTCTCCTACAACGTCGAGGGCATCCGCGCGAAGGGGCCGATCGGCTACCTGAAGGCGCTCGTCCCGCAGGGCGTCAAGGGCGGGATGGCGGCGTTCATCTTCGTCCTCGAGTTCATGTCGAACTTCATGCGCCTGATCTCGCTCAGCGTTCGTCTCTTCGCCAACATCCTGGCGGGGCACCTGATCATCCTGTTCATGTCCGGCGGCCTGGCGGTCCTGCTGGGCGCGACGTTCGTCGGCTGGCTCACGCTGCCGCTCGGCGTCATCTTGTTCCTGTTCGAGGTCGGCCTGGTCGCCACCCTGCAGGCCTTCATCTTCGCCACGTTGTCTGCCATCTACCTCGGCGGCGCGGTCGCCGAGCACCACTAGTCACACCAAAGGAGCACAGTTGCTTGCCACCATCCTGAACTTCGTCTTCGCCGCCGCGTCGGACGGCTCGGACGCGGGCAAGGCGATCGCCCTCGGTGTGGGCGGCGGCCTCGGGGCCGTGGGCGCCGGCGTCGGCATCGGCATCATCTTCGGCAAGGTCATCGAATCCGTCACCCGCCAGCCGGAGATGCGCGACGAGATCACCTCCATCCAGTGGCTCGGCTTCGCCCTCACGGAGGCGTGCTTCTTCTACGGCCTCGTGGCGGGCCTGATCGCCTTCTTCCTCTAAGCGATGCTCGCGACCGCCGTCACCGTCCTCGCCAGCTCCGGCAGCTTCCTGGTCTCGCCCGACGTCGGGCTGATGATCTGGACGCTGATCGTCTTCGGGCTGTCGCTGTACATCCTGTCCAAGTTCGCCTTCCCGCGGATCGCGGAGGCGCTGGACAAGCGCCAGCACGCGATCGAGGAGTCGATCGAGTACGCCGAGCGCACGCGCCGGCAGGCCGACGAGCTGCTGGCCGAGTACCGCGCCCGGCTGGCCGAGGCCCGCAACCAGGCCGACGAGATCGTCGCCCGCGCGCGCAAGACCGGCGAGCACACGGAGGCCGAGGCGATCGCCGAGGCCAAGCGCAAGCGCGAGGAGCTGATGGCGCAGACCCAGCGCGAGATCGCGGCCGAGACCCGGCGCGCGATCGAGCAGATCCGCCACGGGGTGGCCGACCTGACCGTGCTGGCCACCGAGAAGGTCACCCGCAAGACGCTCACCGGCGAGGACCAGCGCAAGCTGGTCGAAGAGGCCGTGTCCGAGCTCGACTTCGCCGCCCTGAGCGGCGATCGGGGGGGCCACTAGGTGGAAGAGCTCGCCGCCGTCTACGGGCGCTCGCTGTTCGAGGCCGCGTCCGATGCGGACAAGGTGGACCTGGTGCGCGAGCAGCTCGGGCAGTTCGTCGACGCGCTGGCGTCCGACCAGGACATGCAGGTCTTCTTCTTCTCGCCGTCCTTCACGGCGGAGCAGAAGAAGGACGGCCTGCACAAGGCCGTGACCGACGCCGACCCGCTGGTGCAGAACTTCCTCGAGCTGCTGATCGAGAACCACCGGATGCCCGTCCTGATGCGCATCCGGGACGAGTACGAGCGGCTGTGGGCCGAGGAGCACAAGCTGCTGCCGGTCCAGATCACCTCGGCCGTCGAGCTCGACGACAAGACCGTGCAGCAGATCGGTGACCGGATCGGCGAGCAGACCGGCCGCAAGGTCGAGCTGTCGTCCAACGTCGACCCCGACGTCCTGGGCGGCCTGGTCGTGCGCGTGGGCAACACGGTGCTCGACGCGTCGATCCGCCACCGCCTCGAACAACTTCGCAAGCAGGTCGCGCGCTCCGCGTAGCCGGTTGCGCCGCCGTCAAGGAGACATCGCCTTCCATGCAGATCAAGCCCGACGAGATCACCTCAATCCTCAAGAGCCGGATCGAGGGCCTCGAGACCGACCAGGCCGACCTCGCCGAGGTCGGCACGGTGCTCTCCGTGGCCGACGGCATCGCGCGCGTGCACGGCCTCGAGAACGCGATGTCGTTCGAGATGCTCGAGTTCCCGCACGACGTCACCGGCCTCACCCTCAACCTCGAGTCCGACAACGTCGGGACCGTGCTGTTCGGCGACTGGACGAAGATCGCCGAGGGCGACACGGTCAAGCGCACGGGCCGCCTGCTCGAGGTCCCGGTCGGCGAGCAGCTGCTGGGCCGCATCGTGGATCCGCTCGGCAAGCCGCTGGACGGCAAGGGCGACATCGACACGGGCAAGACGCGTCCGGCGG
>JAXDHL010000290.1:0-3025 GCA_034664525.1 Solirubrobacteraceae bacterium | reverse complement strand
CGTCGGAGTTGACGAACTCGGGGCGGGCGCAGGCCTCGCATCCGACCGGCTCGCTGGGGATCGCGATCTCGGAGGCGGTCGAGATCGCGGCGTCCGACGAGGACACCAACTACGCACTGGGCTCGGTGCTCAACCACGTGCTGCTGCATCAGACGGTGATCGGGCAGGAGGCGATCGCGCAGCTCGAGCTCGCGGGCGTCGGGCTGCCGGACGTGATCGTCGGCTGCGTCGGCGGCGGGTCCAACTTCGGCGGGCTCACGTTCCCTTTCATGCGCGGCACGCTGCGCGGCGAGAACTCGATCCGCTACGTCGCCGCCGAGCCGGCGGCGTGCCCGACGCTCACCCGCGGCGTCTACCGCTACGACTTCGGCGACACCTCGGGCCTGACCCCGCTGATGCCGATGTACACGCTCGGCCACGACTTCGTCCCGCCACCCGTCCACGCCGGCGGCCTGCGCTACCACGGCGACTCGCCGATGGTCTGCGGGCTCGTCAAGGCGGGTCTGGTCGAGGCGCGCGCGTACCGCCAGAACGAGACGTTCGAGGCCGCGGTCCGCTTCGCCCGCACCGAGGGGATCATCGCCGCGCCGGAGCCCGCGCACGCGATCCGCGCGGTGATCGAGGAGGCCGAGGCCGCCACGCAGGCGGGCGAGGAGCGCACGATCCTCTTCGGCCTCTGCGGCCACGGGAACTTCGACCTCGCGGCCTACGACGCCTACCTCGCCGGCACCCTTGAGGATCCGGAGTTCTCGGAGGAGGATCTGCAGTCGGCGCTGGCCGCGCTGCCGGCGAACACGCCGGCCATCGCATAGCTGAAGGAGATCGGACATGCGGCAGGACATCGCGTTCGACGCTGATTCAACGACGCTGCGGGGGTGGTTGTACGTCCCCGAGAATGCGACTGGCCCGGCGCCGACGATCGTCATGTGCCACGGCTACAGCGCGGTCAAGGAGATGTTCCTCGACGCCTTCGCGGAGGTCTTCTGCGACGCCGGGTTCTGTGCGCTGGTCTACGACAACCGCAACCTGGGAGCCAGCGACGGCGAGCCGCGGCAGGAGATCGATCCGCACGCGCAGATCGCCGACTACCGCCACGCGATCACGTTCGCCCGCTCGCTCGACGAGGTCGACTCAGACCGCATCGGCATCTGGGGCTCCAGCTACAGCGGCGCACACGTGCTGGTCGTGGGGGCGATCGACCGGCGCGTGAAGTGCGTCGTCGCGCAGGTGCCGCTGATCAGCGGCCACGAGAACGCGCGCCGGCTGATCCGCTCAGACCTGATCGCGCCGACCCAGGCGATGTTCGAGGCCGACCGGGAGGCCCGCTATCGCGGCGAGGCGCCGGCGATGATCCCGGTCGTCGCGCCGGAGGGCGAGCCGTCCGCGCTGCCGACCGCGGACTCCTACGAGTGGTTCACCACGAGCGGCGCCGAGCGGGCGCCGTCGTGGAGCAACGAGTGCACGCTGCGCAGCGTCGAGATGTTCCTCGAGTACGAGCCGGGCACCTACCTGCCGTGGATCTCACCCACGCCGCTGCTGATGGTCGTGGCCGCGGGCGATCACCTCACGGTCTCCGACCTGGCGATCGACGCCTACGAGCGGGCGCGCGAGCCGAAGCGGCTCGAGCTGCTCCCCGGCGGGCACTTCGACGCCTACGTCCAGGACTTCGAGCGCTCCAGCACCGCGGCGCGCGACTGGTTCGTCGAGCACCTGCTCGCGGGCACCCGGGAGCACGCTGCGGCGTAGAGGCTCAGGCGGCGACGAGGCGCGCGGTGTGACGCTCCGCGCGCCCGCCCACCTGGTGGCGCGCGACGGGGCGACCGTGCGGGCCGGCCGCGCCCATCAGCACGAAGTGGGCCGCGACGCGCGTTCCCGGATGGGCCCCGGTGATCTCGACGCGGTCGGCAAGGTCGGAGATCAGCGGCATGCCCAAGCCAACGCCGGGACTGTCTGTCCGTGGGCGCAGCCCGACGCCGTCGTCAGCCACGGTGATGTCCACGCCGTCGTCGTCCACACTCGCGGACACATGGACCTGACCAGGGCGCTCCCGGTCACGGTACGCATGCACGACGGCATTCGTCACAGCCTCTGACACGACCACTCCAACGGCGTCCCGATCGACGGCGATCCCACTCAGCGCATGCAACACAGCACGTCGCGCTCGCGACGCGCTCTGCGGCTCGGCCGGTAGATCCACGTCGAGCAGGGTGGCCTCCACAACCTTGCTCATAGGGAGGGTATGCCCGAGGCTCAGCGCTTTACACCAGATGTCAAATCATGCCTCGAGCCGCTCGGCCAGGCGATCCAGGAACGCGGCCTGCGCAGGGTTCAGTCGCTCACGCGCTTCTTCGAGCCCAAACCACGCTGCGCGGTCGACTTCGGGGAACTCCTGCATCCGCCCTGAGCGCGGCGGCCACTGCATCTCGAAGGTGTTCGATCGGACCGCGTCGGCGTCAAGGTCTCCCTCCAGCGCCCACGCCTGCACGACTTTGCCCGACTTCTGACGCACCGAGCCGAGGTCGTCGAGCTGCCCCTCGCTGGGCCGCGTGCCCGTCTCCTCCTCGAACTCGCGCAGCGCGGTCGCCTGGGCCTCCTCGTCGTCCTCGTGCTGGCCCTTGGGGATCGACCACGCGCCCAGGTCCTTCTTGGCCCAGAACGGTCCGCCCGGGTGCACGAGCAGCACCTCGAGCACGCCGTCCCGGCGGCGGAAGAGCAGGATCCCGGCGCTGCGCTTGGCCATCGGGTCGTATGGTGACGCGATGGGCCTGCAGAAAGAGCTACTGGCCGCGCTGGTCCTCCTGCTCGCGGCTCCGGCGACGGCGGACGCCTACGTGCGCCTGGCCGCGGTTCGCACGGACGCGCCGGCGGCGATCGCGGGCTCGGAGGTGCTGATCGGCGTCCAGGCGCCAACCGGCGCGACGCTGACCGCCTACTCGCTCGACGGCAGCGCGCGGACGCTGCCGCTGCCCGGGGCGGGCGCGCAGATCGTCGGCCTCGCGGCGTCAAAGCGGCTGGTCGCGGTTAC
>JAXDHL010000289.1:0-7070 GCA_034664525.1 Solirubrobacteraceae bacterium | reverse complement strand
TCGCCCATCCCGGCGCGACCATGTCGGACCGCCTGAGAGCGAGTGCCGCTTCAGCCGCGGTCCCACCGGCAGACGCCCCTCGCGTGTCCGCGCAGGCGGTCCCCACCGGTGTGATTTGGCTCCGTCGAGCCAAATCTGGCCTTTCCCACTAACCCTATTCTAAATGTGGTACATGACGGCGCCGGCGGCGCGGGACTCGCGCTCGGCGACGTCGGCGATCGTGTGCTTGGCCAGGACCGCGCGGGCGGCGGCGGCGGCGTCGGCGAAGATCGACTCGGCGCCGCCGCCGACCGGGCCGTCGAGCAGCTCGACGACCTCGAGGACCGTGATCTCGGTCGGCTCGCGCGCGAACGCGTAGCCGCCCTTCACGCCGCGCTGGGAGCGCAGCAGGCCGGCGCGCCGGAGCGTCGCGAAGAGCTGCTCGAGGAACTGCACCGGGATGTCGCGCCGGCGGGCGAGCTCGGCGATCGGGACCGGCCCGGGGCCGCCCATCCGCACGAGCTCGGTGAGCGCGCGGACGGCGTACGGCGACTTGGTCGTGATCGAAAGCACGGCGGTCCGCCATGCTAGGCGACGATGGCGACGGTCCTCTCCCGCTTCGCGCCGCCGCTGGCGCTGATGGCGCTCACGTTCTTCCTGTCCGCCCAGCCCAACCTGAGCACGGGGCTGGGCACGTGGGACCTGGTCCTGCGCAAGGGCGCGCACATGACCGAGTACGGGCTGCTGTGGTTCCTCTGGTGGCGCGCGCTGCGGTACGGGCCGAAAGCGCCGGCCGTGGTGATCGCGATGGCCTACGCGGCCACCGACGAGTACCACCAGACCTTCGTGACCGGCCGGCACGGCTCACCGGTCGACTGGCTGATCGACGGCATCGGGGTCGCGATCGCGATCGCGATCGTGACGCGCGCCGACCGGACCCGGCGAGCTACAGCCAGCCGCGCTCGGTCGCGATGAGGACGGCCTGGGCGCGGTCGACCGCGCCGAGCTTGCCGTAGATGTTGTGCAGGTGCGTACGGACCGTCGAGGTCGACAGCGCCAGCTCGTGCGCGATCTGCTTGTAGACCATGCCCTGGGCGAGCCGCTTGAGCACCTCGACCTCGCGCGCGGACAGCGGACAGGGCTCGATCGCCCGCGGGCGCTGCGAGGACGGGTAGGGCAGGTCGTAGAGCACCGCGCGCAGCTCGGCCGGGCCGAAGCCGACGACGCGGGCGGCGCGCAGCAGCTCGGTCGGCGAGACGGGCGAGCCCTGGGCGTAGTGGGCGACCATGTCGGCGAGACGGACGTAGGCGGCGTCGCCGTCGGCGTCCTCGGCGTGGTGGCGCTCGATCGCGGAGGCGACGGCGCGCGGCAGGTTCCAGCGGCGGGCGAGCACGCCGCCGACCAAGGCGTGGTCGACACCGAGCTCGCGGCGCTCGTAGTGCAGCCGCTCCTCGGGCGTGCGCGCGGGACCGTGGACCTGGCGCGGGTAGCCCGGGTAGGCGTGCATCAGGACGAGCTTGCCCACGTCGTGCAGCAGTGCGGTGACCAGCAGGCGGTCGCGGTGCTGGTAGCCGGCCTGGGCGGCGAGCCGGTCGGCCGCGCGCTGGACGGCGACCGCGTGCAGCCGGAAGCGCTCGGGCGCCGCGTCCCAGGTCTTGCCGCGCTCGAAGAACTCGAACGTCTCGGCGCCGGCGGCGAGCCGCTGGACGGCCTCCGGGGACAGCACCTCGACCGCCTCGACGATCGACTCGATGCGGCCGCGGCGCGAGGCCTCGGCCTCGTTGGCCAGGCGCAGGACGGCGATCACCAGCGCGACGTCGGACTCGATCGCAGCGACGACGTCGGAGGTCGAGGGGCGCTCCTCGGACACGAGCGCGAGCACGCGGTTGCGCGACTCGGCGAGCGCCGGGAAGCGCTCCAGGGCGTCGAAGGCGGCCGTCAGGCGCTGGCCGTGCCCGGCCGGGCGCGGCAGGCCGACGACGGCGTGCGGCGCGGCACCGGTGGTGACCGGCGGCGAGGAGGGGCGCTGGGCGCTGGCGGAGGCGGAGGCGGGCATGCGGTCGTTTCCGGTCGTCCGGGACGGGGTGCGTGGCGGCTCACCGGTCATCGGTGGCCTCCTTGCGGTCTATCGGCACCGGTGGACACATGGTTGAGCGGCAAAACGCGCGAAGGCGTCAGCTTCCCTCACCGAGTGTCGCATCCAGGCGCTCCAGCGTGGCGTCGCGGCCGAGCACGGTCACCGTCTCGAAGATGCCGGGCGAGACCGTGGTCCCCGCCAGCGCCACGCGGACCGGCTGGTAGACCTTCCCCGGCTTGAGCCCGCGCTGCTCGACGACCCGCTCCAGCGCGGACTGCACGCCCTCAACCGACCAGTCCGGGACCTCGTCGAGCGCGGCGCGCGCGGCCAGCAGCGTGTCGCGCGCCCCGTCGGCCTCGAGGACCTTGGCGCGGGCCTTCGGATCATTGGCCGGACCGTCGAAGAAGAACCCCGACAGCGGCCAGAAGTCCTTCAGCGTCGAGACCTTCTCCTGCGAGATCTCGACCACGTCGCGGCGCAGCGGGCGCCCGTAGAGGCCCTCGAGCCGCGCCTGCAGGTCCTCCGGGGCGAGCTCGCGCAGGTAGCGGCCGTTCATCCAGCGCAGCTTCTGCTCGTCGAAGACGGCCGGCGAGCGCGACACGCGCTCGAGCGCGAACTCGCGTTGCAGCTCCTCGGTGGTGAAGAACGACTCCTCGCCGCCGGACTGGCCCCAGCCCAGCAGCGCCAGGTAGTTGCGCACGGCCTCGGGCAGATAGCCGGCGTCGCGCAGCTCCTGCACCGACGCCGCGCCGTGGCGCTTGGAGAGCTTCTTGCCATCCGGGCCGTGCAGCAGCGGCAGGTGCGCGTAGATCGGCGGCGTCTCCCCCAGCGCCTCCAGGATCAGCATCTGCTTGGGGGTGTTGGAGTAGTGGTCGGCGCCGCGGACGACGTGCGTGATGCCGGCGTCCAGGTCGTCGACGACGACGGCCATGTGGTAGACGGGCGTGCCGTCGGCGCGGGCGATCACGAGGTCGTCCTGGAGCGCGTTCTGGAACTCGGACTCGCCGCGGATGACGTCGCGCACGACCGTGACGCCCTCGTCGGGGATCCGCAGCCGGACCGCGCCGGTGCCCTCGTCGGAGCCCCGGA
This sequence comes from Solirubrobacteraceae bacterium, assembly GCA_034664525.1. GTDB lineage: Bacteria > Actinomycetota > Thermoleophilia > Solirubrobacterales > Solirubrobacteraceae > DATLGB01. The sequence goes on along the minus strand of JAXDHL010000289.1, from coordinate 3,925 downwards.
AGCCACGGTTTCCGTGCGCCTCGCGCCAGGCCTTCACCTGGTCGGCGTCGGCGGTCGACCGGTACGCGTGGCCGCCGTCGATCAGTTGCTGGACGGCCTCGGCGTGGCGGTCCGCGCGCTCGGACTGGAAGACCGGGTCGCCGTCGTAGTCGATCCCCAGCCACTCGAGCGCCTCGAGGATCTGCGCGACGTTCTCCGGCGTCGAGCGCTCGCGGTCGGTGTCCTCGATGCGCAGCACCAGCTCGCCGTCCTCGTGGCCACGGGCCAGCAGCCAGTTGAAAAGGGCGGTGCGGGCGCCGCCGATGTGCAGGGCACCGGTCGGCGATGGGGCGAAGCGAACGCGCATGTCGGACCTGACGGTACTGTGCCGCCGGGATGCTGATCGGAGCCCACGTCTCAAACGCGGGCGGCCTGGCGAAGGCCGTCGAACGCGCCGTCGAACGCGACTGCGACGCACTGCAGATCTTCAACCAATCGCCGCGGATGTGGAAGCCGACGAACTACGCCGACGACGACTTCGCGGCGTTCCGGGAGGCGTGTGACGCCTCCCGCATCGATTCGGTGGTGATCCACGCCGTCTACCTGATCAACGCGGCCACCGAGGACCGTGAGATGGCCGCGAAGTCGCTGACCTCGATCAAGCACTCACTGCGGGTCGGCGACGCGATCGGCGCCGACGGCGTCATCCTGCACGCCGGCTCGGCGCTGAAGGGCCACGTCGGAGAGGCGATCACGCGCGCCGGCGAGCTGATCAAGCAGGCGCTGGACGACACCGACCGCTGCCGGCTGCTGCTCGAGGACACCGCGGGCACGGGCGGGACGCTCGGGCGATCGTTCGGCGAGCTGGCCGCGCTGATGGACGCCGCCGGGGGTGGCAAGCGGCTCGGGATCTGCCTGGACTCCTGCCACCTGCTGGCCTCCGGCTACGACGTCCGGACCGCCGCGTCGCTGGCCCAGGTCGTCCAGGAGTTCGACGCCCAGGTCGGCTTGGAGCGCCTCGGCTGCCTGCACGTCAACGACTCGGTGACGCCGCTGGCGTCCAACCGCGACCGGCACGCCCCGCTCGGGGACGGCGAGCTCGGCGAGGAGGGCTGCGCCGCGTTCCTGTCCGAGCCGGCCTTCGACGGCCTCCCCGCGCTGTTCGAGGGGCCCGGCGTCGGCGGCAAGCAGGTCGAGGCGGAGGACATCGCGATCATGCGCCGCCTGCGCGGGCAGGGCCTGAAGGCGCGCGGCTGAGGGGTCCCGGCCGGCGCCCGCCCAAGGGTGGTGGGCGACGCCGCCGCAAGGGGGTCGGCGGCGCCGCCCGGAAAGACGAAAGCCAGGGGGGCCGGCAATCCGGGCTCCGGGCCACTTTCTGGTAGTCCGCGTCCGCTGCGAACGCCCTTCTGGTGACCCTTCGTTGTCCCGGCGCTTGCCGAAGCTCACGCCTCTCGTGGTGCTACCCCCATGAAACGGCGCGTGCGCGCAGATTCCGTCGCGCGCAGCGGGTCAAACCGGTTTCATCCCAACCATGCCGGCCGCCCGCGGCTGGAGCCGGCGATCAGGCGACGCCGGCCGGCTCGGGTGCAGCCGGGAGGATCGCGGCGGCGATCAGCTGATCGAGCTCGGAGAGGAGCTTCGTGGAGCGGGCGACCTTGAAGTCGCTGCCGAGCCGCAGGCGTCGTGCGCCGGCCGACGTGGCCACCTCGAGCACGACCTCGGACTCCCCGGGATGCTCGACCAGCAGCTGCTTGAGGTCGTCGATCACCGACGCCGGCAACCGCGCTGCGTCGAGCCGCAGCCGGAGCGGCACGTTGGCCCGTTCGGCGCGCTCGACCGCCTGCAGCTTGGCCTTCTCGATCTCGGCCGCGGACGGCTCGAACAGCGTCGCCTCGGAGACGATCACGCAGACCTTGCCGGCCTCCATGTGGTCGACCCGGCCGCGGATGATCACGATGTTGTCGTCGTCGAGCGCCCCCTCGGCGGCGGCGAGCGCCTTCTCGAACACGCGCACCTCGATCTGACCCTCGAGGTCGTCGATCGTCGCGAACATCATCGTCGAGCCGGCCCGCGTGCGGATCTTCTTCGCCGCCGCCACCATGCCGCCGATCTTCACCCAGTCGCCGTCCTTGCGCTCGCCGACGCTCACGCACGGGCAGTCGACCTTCAGCCGCAGCGCCTCGCGCACCGCCTTGAGCGGATGCTCGGAGATGAACAGGCCGACCGACTCCTTCTCGAGCGCGAGGATCTCCTGGCGCTCGAACTCGTCCGTCGGGATCGGCGGATGCGACGGGCGCTGGAAGCCCCCGGCTCCGCCCGCCTCGCCGCCGAAGCCGCCGAGATCGAAGATCGACGCCTGGCCGATCTGCTCGTCGAGCTGCTTCTTGGCGCCGGCCTGCTGCGCCGCCTCGAGCACCGCCAGCATGCCCTTGCGGGTCGCGCCGGTGGAGCCGAAGCCGCCGCACTTGATCAGCGCCTCGATCGCGCGCTTGTTGACCGCCCGGGCGTCGACGCGCTCGCAGAAGTCCCACAGCGAGGTGAACGGCTGGGCGGGCGGGATCCCATCACCGCGCGCCTTCTTGATCGCCTCCACCGCCGCGTAGCCGACGCCCTTCACGGCATCCAGGCCGAAGCGGATGTTGCCCTCGACGACCATGAACTCGTGGTCGGACAGGTTGACGTCCGGGGGCAGGATCTCGATCCCCATCTGCTCGGCCTGGGCGACAAAGAACGGCACCTTGTCCTTCGTGTCCATCACCGACGAGATGAGCGCCGCCATGTACTCGGCGGGGTAGTTGGAGCGCAGCCAGGCGGTCCGGTAGGAGATCAGCGCGTAGCAGGCGGCGTGCGACTTGTTGAACGAGTAGTCGGCCGCCTTCTCGTTGGTCGCCCACAACGAGTCGACCGTCGACGCCGCGACCCCGTTCGCCTGGCAGCCGGCGAAGAACTCCGGCTTGAGCTTGCCCATCGCCTCGCGGTTCTTCTTGCCGATCGCCTTGCGCAGGTCGTCCGCCTTGGCGCCCGAGAACCCGGCGAGCGTCTTGGCGATCTGCATCGACTGCTCCTGGTAGAGGATCACGCCCTTGGTGGACTGCGTGATCGGCCGTAGCCGCTCGTCCAGGTAGGTGACCGACTCCGGGTTCTTCTTGCCGCGCGCGTAGGTCGGGATCTGGTCCATCGCGCCCGGCCGGTACAGCGCAACCAGCGCGACGAGGTCGTCGAACTCCGTCGGGGCGACGCGCTTCAGCGCCTCGCGCATGCCCTCGGACTCGAACTGGAACACCCCGATCGAGTCGCCCCGCGCCAGCATCTCGTAGGTCTTGGCGTCGTCGAGCGGCAGCTTGGCCATGTCGGGCCGCTCGCCCGCCGAGCGCTCGATGATGTCCAGCGCGTCCTCGATCACGTCGAGGTTGCGCAGGCCCAGGAAGTCCATCTTGAGCAGGCCGAGCTCCTCGATCGGCTTCATCGAGAACTGCGTCACCGTGCGGTAGGCCTTCTTGCCGTGCTCGTCCGTGCCGGCGTCCGCGAGTTGCAGCGGCGCGATGTCGGTCAGCGGGCGGTCCGCGATCACGACCGCGGCGGCGTGGATCGAGGCGTTGCGCACGATCCCCTCGAGCCCCTGCGCGACATCGACGATCCGCTTGGCGTCGGGGTCGCGCGCCACCTCGGTGGCGAGGTCCTGCCCCGGCTGCAGGCACTGGTCGAAGCTCGGTGCCCGGCCCATGATCGGGTCCGGGATCAGCTTGGCCAGCGCGTCGCCCTTGCCGTAGTCGTAGCCGAGTACGCGGGCGGCGTCGCGCGTCGCCGCGCGCGGGAACATCTTGCCGAACGTGATGATCTGCGCGACGCGATCGGCGCCGTACTTGCCGATCACGTACTTCATCACCCGCTCGCGCCCGCGGACCGAGAAGTCGATGTCGATATCCGGCATCGACACGCGCTCCGG
>JAXDHL010000288.1:0-3596 GCA_034664525.1 Solirubrobacteraceae bacterium | reverse complement strand
ACGAGCACGACCTGTCGATGCTCGCCGCCTGGCACGCGTCGATGGACGTCGGCCAGCCGATCGCGAACCGCGACTTCCTCGTCGGCGCGTACCCGTCCCTGGAGGACGACGCGCGGCGCGAGGCGCTCAAGATCGCCGCCGGCTTCCGCGGTGAGGAGGCGTTCGCGGCGGGCGTGGGGGAGGAGCAGGCGATCGACACCGTCCTCCCCTGGCTCTCGCCCGCGCGCTGCGAGGAGCTCCTGACGGAGTGCCTCGAGCTCTACATGTGGGACAGATTGGGCTGCGACAACTGAGCCTGGATCCACCGATTCTCGCGGCGAATCAACGCCGGATGCAGGGCCATCCGCCGATCGGCCGAGCACCCAAGTGATCCACCACGTCGATGCTCGGCCGATCGACGCCTGACCCGGCCTCCGGCGCCGATTCATCCACGATGATCGGTGGATCCAAGCTGAGAGCGCGACACTAGGCCTTGCGCAGCACGTCGTAGCGCCCGACACCGGTGACGCCCTCGGACCGCCAGCGCATGAACGCCATGTCGAGCCGGAGCGCGCCGAGGTCGAACGAGGACCCGCAGACGACCTCGCCGGCGGCGCGGGTCGGGTAGCCCTCCTCCTCGGTCAGCCACAGTTCGAGGCCGGCGCGGCGCTGGTGGCCGTCACCGTCGTACGTGGTGGACAGGCGCGGGTCGAGGACCGGCAGCGCCTCGCCGCGGTCGACGAGCGCCGCCCACACCGCCTCCTCGTCGTGACCCGACGCGCCGGCCGGGCGCAGCGCGGACAGCACGATGCCGCCGCGCTCCTCCCCGAGCCAGGCGCCGACCGTGCGCACGAGCTCGAGCCGGCTCCAGTCGGCGATCCCCCACGAATGCCCGCGCTGGCCGAGGCCGTCGATCTCGATCGTCGCGTCGCCGGCGCGCACGGTCCCGCGCACGCGCACCAGCTGCTCGTAACCGGCCATCCCGCCGAGCTCGGCGACCGGGTCGTCGCCGGCGAGCTCCGCCGGGGCGGCGACCGCCTCGAGCGAGAGCGCGAAGCCGTGGTCGGTCCCGTCCCAGGCGACCGTCCAGCGCTCCAGCGGCGCCTGGGTGGTCATCGACAGGCCGCCGAGCGACACCCGCGGCCAGTCGGCGCCTTCGGGGACGTCGATGCCGCCTTGGGCGAGGGCGGCGACCGGCTCGCGACCCTCAAACAGCACCGCGAGCGCGGAGCCCTGACCGTCGGCGGCCAGCCCGATCCGGGCCATGCCGTACCAGCCGCGCGCATCGTCGGCCCAGGAGACCGTGACCGCGTCGGCGAACCCGTCGCCCGTCGACGGGCGAGCGCCCTCGAGCTCGGCGGAGATCACTGCGCCTGCGGACCGCCGAGCCGCGGCGGCGTCTTCGGCTTGGGGTCGACGTCGGTCGCGGTGCCCTCGACGTCGTAGTCGTCGGCGCCCGCCCCCGAACGCGATCGCGAGCGCGGGAACGCGCCTGCGCCCGTCATCGACACGGTCATGCGGCCGAGGAAGCGGCGCGCCAGCAGGCGCCGGACCAGCGCGCGGGTCGGCGGCAGCAGCAGCGCGACGCCGATGACGTCGGTCAGGAAGCCCGGGGTGAGCAGGAACGCGCCGCCGAGCAGCACCAGCGCTCCGTCGAGCGTCTCGCGCGCGGGGGCGCGGCCTGCCTGCACGGCCTCGGTGAACCGTCGCCAGGTGCGCCGGCCCTGGGCGCGCATCAGCATGGCGCCGAAGATCGAGTCCGCGAGCAGCAGCGCGATCGTGGGCAGCACGCCGATCGCCCCGCCGACCTGGATGATCACGTACAGCTCCGCGATCGGGACGACGATGAACAGAAGGATCAGGAGCGGCATGGCGCTCACCGAAGGTTAGTGCCTCGCGGGCGCGCGTTCAGGCGAGGTCGAGCGCGACGGCGGGCAGCCGGTGCAGCCCCATCAGCTCGATCAGGCGCCGGACCTGCGGCTGGGCGCCGCGCAGGCGCATCTTGCGACCGTTGAGCCGCAGCCGCCGCGCCAGCACCGCGAGGTCGATCATCAGCGACGAGTCGGCGAACGAGAGCTCGCGGAGGTCGACGACGACGTCGCGGCCGGCCTTGATCGCGAGTGAGATCGCCCGTCGGCGGCGGCCGGACGTCAGGCGGTCCTCCTCACCCATGACGACCAGGACAGCGGTTTCTTGGTCGAACGAGACGATGCGCGGCACGGTACACCCGCGTCCCGGCTCCCACAACGGGGGTTGGGAAGGCGTTGGACTCGCCGGAGTACCACAAAACCCGGTCCGCGCCGGTTGGGCATATGACTAGCCTTGAACCCATGATCGATGAGGACGAGGTCACCGAGGCGCTGAGCAACGTGATCGACCCGGAGCTCGGGCTGGACTTCGTCGAGCTCGGCCTGATCTACGGGGTCGAGATCGACGGCGGGGCCGTCGAGGTCACGTTCACCCTGACCACCCCCGCGTGCCCGATCGGCCCGCAGGTCTCCGAGCAGATCGTCGAGTTCGTGAGCGAGATCGAGGACGTCGAGTCCGTCACGCCCACGATGGTGTTCTCGCCGCCGTGGACCCCGGACAAGATGTCCGAGGACGCGAAGTTCGCGCTGGGCTACTGACCGGCGCGTAAGCGCTGCAAATCCGCGCTTTTGCGACGTAGGTGCGCCGGAGGATCGTGAGACGTCGCGCAGGCTAGGGGCTTCACGCGGACGGCCTCGCCCCGCCCGATACACCAGTTTGTCGACCTTGAAGTGAGGACGGTTCGATGAGTGACGAGTCTGGGAGCCTGTGGTTCATCACGGGCGCGACGTCCGGTTTCGGCCGTGCGATCGCGGAGGCCGTAGCCGCACGGGGCGACATTGTCGTCGGCGCCGCGCGCTCCCCTGCCCGGCTCGACGACCTCGTCGCCGCGTATCCGGATCATGTGCACGCGATCGCGCTCGATGTCACGGACACCGACCGGTGCAGGGCGGCCGTGGACGACGTCGTCAACCGGTTCGGGAGGATCGATGTGCTGGTCAACAACGCCGGCCGCACTCAGGTCGGCGCGTTGGAGGAGACGACCGACAGCGAGCTGCGTTATCTGTTCGATCTGCACGTCTTCGGTCCGGCGGCCCTGACGCGGGCGGTGCTGCCGCACATGCGGCGGGCCGGCGGCGGCACCGTGGTTCAGATGTCGAGCACGGGCGGGCATGTCAGCGCACCGGGGTTCGGCGCCTACTCCGCGACCAAGTTCGCGCTGGAGGGGCTGACCGAGGCACTCCGGCAGGAGGTCGACTTCTGCGTGAGGTTCCTGATCGTCGAGCCGGGCGCGTTCCGCACCAACCTGTTCGGCCCCGAGGCGGCCTACGTCTCGACGCCGATGCCTGAATACGACGCCACCGTCGGACCGACCCGCGCGTATCTAGGTACCCATGGCAGCCAGCTCGGTGACCCGGCGAAGGCCGCGCGCGCCATCCTGGTCGCCGTCGACGCGCCGAAACCGCCGCTGCGACTCGCGCTGGGCCGAGACGCCGTCGACACGATCCGCGGGCAGTTGGAGTCGCTCACCGCCGAGCTGTCCGAGTGGGAGGCCGTGTCCCGCGACACCGCGTTCGACGTCGATCGCT
>JAXDHL010000287.1:0-2527 GCA_034664525.1 Solirubrobacteraceae bacterium | reverse complement strand
CAGGCCCGCCTCGCGCGCCGACTCGACGAGCTGCACGCCCAGGCGCCACGCCGTTTCCTCGTCGAAGCGGTCGAAGACGAGCTCCGCCTGCTGGCGGGCGAGGCTCTCGAGCGTTGGCGGGTCGGTGGTCATGTCTCGACGGGCGGCGCCCTCGGGCATCGCCGAAGCTCCCAGCTCCGGCCGATGCCGTCAACCGAGCCCGGCAAGGCATCGGCAGCGATCCTGCCCGGGGGCTCCAGCTACTCACCCACCGCGACCGCCTCGACCGGCCGCGCGCGCAGCGCCCGCCGCGTCGGCAGCGCCAGCGCGATCAGCGCCAGCAGCGCCGAGACGCCGAGGATGGCCGCGAGCTGGTCGAGCGGCACGTGCGGGCGGAGCGTCCCGGTCAGCGCGTGGCTGAGCGGCAGCAGGGCCGCGGCTGCGATCACGAGGCCGCCCCCGAGCCCGATCGTGATGATCAGGCCGGCTTCCCAGCGGGCCATCGAGCGGACCTGCCGCGGGGTCCCGCCGACCAGCCGCAGCAGCCCCAGCTCGCGGCCGCGCTGCAGCGCGATCATCATCAGCGTGTTCACGACGGCGATCGAGGTGAAGGCGAAGATGATCGCGACGAACAGCGGGCCGAGCCAGCGGTTCGCCTCGCGCTCGGCGTCGCCGGCGGTGGCCAGCGCGGCGTGGTGGGTCACCTGCAGCCCGGGGTACCGGGCGGCCAGTCCCTGCAGGCGCCGGGTGACGCCGGCCGGGTCGCCGGTCTTTACCAGGATCGCCCCGAGCAGCTCGGTGCTCTGGTGGCCGGCCGCGAGCTCGGGCGCGATCAGGGCGTCGCCGAACGCCAGTGCGCGCGTGTAGATCGCCACGACCGTGGCGTGGGTGCGCGTCCCGTCGCCGCGCATGATCGCGACGCGGTCGCCGACCTTGGCGTGGGCGACGTCGGCGCGGTGGCGTCCCAGCGCGATCGTGGCGCCGTGCAGGTTGGCGAGCGACCCCGCGGTCACGCCGGGGTCCAGCCCGCCGCCCTGGCCGCCGCTGACGATCGCGGCGGGGATGGTGTCGGCGGAGGCGCCCAGGCTCGGGCCCAGCGTGGTCGGCGTGATGCCGGCCGCGGAGCGCACACCGTGGACGGCGCGCGCGGCTGCCAGCGCCGCGGGCGGCACCCCGCCGGGGCCGGTGATGGCGAGCTCACCCGCCAGCCCGGCGTTGCGCTCCTGGGTGACGGCATGGTCCGTGGTGGTCGCGCTGAACAGCAGGGTGCAGCTCAGGGCGACCGTGAGGACGAGCGGCGTGCTGGCCGACGAGAAGCGCCGCGCGGCGGTGCGGAGGTTCGCGGAGGCGAGGAAGCCGCCCACCGGCGACAGCCTGGCGAGTGGCCGGCCGAGGATCGCGGCCGCGAAGCGCGCGACGATCGGTCCGAGGAAGCCGACCGCGAGCACCAGGAAGAGTGCCGTCATCTCGGAGGTCGCGGCGGCGGCCTCAGGACTGGCGGTCGTGGCCGAGACGGCGAACAGCGGCGCCGCGCAGACGAGCGACACCAGTCCGCCGATCACGCGGCCGGGGCCCAGCAGCCGGGGCTCGACCGCGGCGTCGGCGAGCGCATGGGTCGGCGGGACGCGTGCGGCGCGCCGTCCGGCCGCGAGCACGGCCAGCAGGGCGGCGGTGACCGTGCCGCCGACGGCCGCTGCGATCGGCAGCCAGCCGGCGCTGACGGTCAGCGTCGCCGGCGCGATGCCGTGTCGCACGAGGCCGTGGGCGAGCGCCCGGCCGAGGATCACCCCTGGCCAGATGCCGGCCGCGGCGCCGATCAGGCCGACGACCAGCGCCTCCCAGGCGATCATGCGGCGGACCTGGCCGGGCGTCGCCGCCACGGCGCGCAGCAACGCGATCTCGCGCTCGCGCTGCTGGATCGACAGCCCCATCGTGCTGGCGACGACGAAGATCGCGATGAACAGGGCGATCCCGCCGAACGCCGCGGTGACGGCGATCAGGGTCGTCCGCGCGTCCTGGAGGTCGGGATATTCGGCCTTGCCGCGGGCGTCGCCGGTCAGGACGACCGCGCTGCCGGCCGCGGCGTCCAGCCGCGCGACGCGGAAGCCCGGTGCGGCGAGCACGCCGATCGCGTCTGCGCGGCCCGGATGGCCGGCCAGGCGCACGGCCTCGGCGTCGGTCAGGAAGATCGCGGTGCGCTGCCGGACGCGGTGGCGGGGCCGCGCGACGCCGACCACGGTGACGGTCCGGGCAGCTTCGGATGAGGCGAGGCGCAGCCGCGCACCCAGCCGGGCGTGGTACCCGGCGACGACCTCGTCAGCCGCGGCGGGCGCCCGCCCGGCCGTCAGCGCGTAGGGCGTCAGGGCGGCGCTGGACCAGCCGTGGGCGACAGTGGGTCGGCTGCCGAGCTGGGCCGGCGCCGACACGTCGGCGATCGCCGCGCGGACACCCGGCTCGGCGCCCAGCCGGGCGGTGAGCATGGAGCTCACGCGGGCGCGCTCACCCAACGGGATGTCGTGGTCCGCGCCGACGACCTGCTGACCGGTCA
>JAXDHL010000286.1:0-22617 GCA_034664525.1 Solirubrobacteraceae bacterium | reverse complement strand
CGCGAGCCGGACTTGCCGAGCAGCTCGAACGACAGCGGGACCCGCCCGAGCGGCGCGCTGCCCTTCGAGCGCAGCGGCACCACGACCGCGGTCCCGTTGGCGTCCTGGAGCACGGTGCCGCGGCCGACCCCGATCGTCCGGTTCGCCCGCGCGATCACGAACGCCTTCGCGGCCGGCCGGTTCACCGCCTCGCGCTCGAGCCGCGCGCTGGTGTCCTGGCTGGACTCGCAGCCGCCCGCCACCAGCGCGAGGCAGCCGCCGGCGACGGCGGCGAGCCGGGCGCTCACCCGAAGCCCCCGCGGACGTAGTCGCGCGTGCGCGAGGCGCGGGGCGCGCCGAACACCTGGTCGGCCGGGCCCTCCTCGACGAGCTCGCCGAGGTACATGAACGCCACGCGGTCGGCGATGCGCGCCGCCTGCTGCAGGTTGTGCGTGACGATCACCACCGCGAGGTCGCGGCGCAGCTCGACCACGAGGTCCTCGATGACCGCGGTCGACAGCGGGTCCAGCGCCGAGCACGGCTCGTCGAGCAGCAGCACCTCGGGCCGCGCGGCCAGCGCGCGGGCGATGCACAGCCGCTGCTGCTGGCCGCCCGACAGCCGCAGGGCCGGCCGGTCGAGGTCGTCGGCGACCTCCTCCCACAGCCCGGCGCGGCGCAGCGCCTGCTCGACCGGCGCCGCCAGCGCGGCGCGGCCCGGGCGCTTGCGCGCCTGCTCGCGCAGCGCGTAGGCGACGTTGTCGAACACGCTCATCGGGAACGGGTTCGGCTGCTGGAAGACCATCGTCACGCGACGGCGCAGCTCGGTGACGTCGAGCAGGTCGACGTCGGTGCCGTCGAGCAGGATCCGCCCGTCGCGGCGCGCGCCCGGCGTCAGCTCCGTGAGGCGGTTGAGCGTGCGCAGCAGCGTCGTCTTGCCGCAGCCCGACGGCCCGATCAGCGCGAGCACCTCGCCCTGGCGGACGTCGAGGTCGACGCCCTTGACCGCCTCGTTGTCCCCGTAGGCGACGGTCAGCTGCTGGAGCGCCATCCGATCGGTGACCGGTACCGACTCGGCCGGGCGGCGGCGCACGAGCCCGTTGCCCGTCGCCGCATGGCCGTTGATGGGCGGCTGCACGACGGTCGCGTCGCGGTCCAGGGTGATCCGCCGCACGGGCGGGACGGTCAGCTCTTCCATCGTGCGCTCCCTCGGCGGCTGATGCGGTCGATCGCGAAGTTGAGGCCGATGACGATCACGAGCAGCACGAACGCCGCCGCATAGGCCTTGCCGGCGGCGTTGCCCTCGCCGGCGGGGGAGTTGTTGTAGACATAGGACGTGAGCGTCGAGCCCGTGCCCTTGAGGTCGCGGATCAGCGGCGGGCCGCCGGCCGACTGCAGCTGCAGCGTCGCGCCCAGCAGGATGACCACGATCGCCGTATCGCCGGCGATCCGGCCCATCCCGAGCGCCGCGCCGGTGGCGATGCCCGGCCGCGACGCCGGCAGCAGCACCCGCCGGATCGTCGAGATACGCGTCTTGCCGAGCGCGTAGGACGCCTCGCGCACGTGGCGCGGGACGCCCTGCAGCGCCTCACGCGTCGAGGTGAACACGAGCGGCAGCGCGAGCAGCGACATCATCGCCCCCGCCGCGAAGAACGAGCGCCCGAAGACCGCGCCGCCGGCGGCCGAGAAGCTCAGGAACGCCAGGATCTGCTGCTGGAAGAGCAGCAGCCCGAAGATCGCCAGCACGATGCTCGGCGTCCCGGCGATCACCTCGACCGCGGACTCGACCGTGCGCGCCAGCCACGACGGCCGGCCGTACTCGACCACCCACACCGCGATCGCGACGCCGAGCGGCAGCGCCAGCAGCGTCCCGAGCACGGTCAGCAGCAGCGTCCCCACCAGGGGGTCCAGGAAGCCGCCGCTCGAGGACTGGTCGGCGCCGGCGATCGGCCGCTCCACGAGCAGCCTGACGTCCAGGAACTGCAGCCCCTTGACCAGCATGAAGATCACGATCGCGGCGGCCACCAGGCACAGGCCGACGCCGCACACCCAGCAGGCGGCGAGCGCGATCCGATCGGCGGGACGCCAGGTCGACAGGGACTCGTTGGCGCCCGTCCGGCGGCGCGGGGTGCGAGCGGCGACGGCCATTACAGGCGGACCCCGTACTTCTTCAGCGGCTGCTTGGCGGCCCAGCCGCCGAGCGACAGCGCGAGGCTCGAGAGCAGCAGCAGCGCCGCGAACGCATAGATCGTCTGCCCGAACGGCTTGACCGACAGCCCTTCGGCGTTGTCGACGATCGTGGCCGCGAGCGGGCGCACCGGCTCGAAGAAGAAGGTGAGGCCGTCGAGCGGGTTCGGCGAGAAGCCGACGGAGCCCGAGACCATCGAGAGCATGATCGCCTCCCCGAGCGCACGGGCCGTGGCGAGCACGGCGGCGGCGATGATCGCGGGCCGCGACGCCCGCACGGAGATCGTCCACATCGTCCGCCAGCGGTTGACCCCGAGCGCGGCCGACCCCTCGGTCCAGCCGCGCGGGACCGAGCGCAGCGCGTCGGTGACGATCGCGATCATGATCGGCGTGACCATCACGGTCAGGATCAGGCTGGCCACCAGCAGCGAGTTGCCGGTGAGCTGGACCACGTAGATGACCGACTCCTTGCGGCCCCGTGAGACGAGGTGGTTGCCGACGAAGGGCACGAGCACGAGCACGCCGATCAGCCCGTAGATGACCGACGGGACCGCGGCCAGCAGGCGCACGACCGGCTCGAGCAGCCGGCGCAGGCCGTCGGGCGCGAACTCGACGATGAAGATCGCCGACAGGGTGGCGATCACCACGCCGGCGCCGACGGCGAACAGCGTCGTCAGCGCCGTGCCGTACAGCAGCGGCCAGGCGTGCAGCGTGTAGACGTAATCCGCCGGCTTGGCGGGCGAGTCGAAGATCTTGCCGAGCTCGACGTCGACCTTCCCGCCCGAGCCGAACCACGCCAGCCCGTTGTGGGAGAACGACGGCCACGCCTTCGTGATGACGAACAGCACCATCCCGGCCACCAGGGCCAGGACGACGCACGACAGCGCGCCGAGCATCCGCTCGGCGCGCCGGTCGTCACGACTTGCCGTTGAGGCAGGGGCTTCCACTAGGAGAGCGGGACCCACTCGGAGGCGATGATCTTCGACGCCGCCTTGCTCTGCTGAACCCAGGCGATGAACTTGGCGGTGGCGCCGGTGGCGCGGCCGCGGGTGACCATCCAGAAGTTGCGCGAGCCCTCGTACTGGCCGGACTTGGCGTCGCGCAGCGTGCACGCCACGCCCTTGTAGGCGGTGTCGTTGAGCCCGCCGGTGAACGACTGCGACAGGTAGCCGATCGCGTTCGGGTCGGACTTCACGGCCTGCGCGACGAGGCCGTTGGACGCCTTCTGCGCGGCCGAGCTCGCAACCTGGGCCGAGCCCATGAACAGCTTCTGGAACGCGTCCTGCGTGCCGGACGCGTTGGTGCGCACCGTCAGGTTGATCGGGCCTGTCACGGTCGCGCCGGCGACGTCCTTCCAGTCGCGGACCTTGCCGGAGAAGATGTCCTGCACCTGCGCCTGCGACAGGTTCGCCAGCTTGTTCGCCGGGTTCGTCGCCAGGCAGATCGCGTCGCGGGCGATCTTGTTGAAGAAGATCCCGCCCGGGTCCGACGGCTTGGGATCACGCGACGAGTTGCCGATCGACACGCGCCCGGCGGCCACGTCGGCGACGCCGATGTCCGAGCCGCCCTGGGCGAGCTTGAACTTCACGTTGGAGTGGGTCTTGATGTACTTCTTGGCCAGCTTCGCGGCGAGCGGAGCGACCGAGGTGGACCCGGACATCGTGATGACCGAGGTCTTGGCGGCCACCGCGACCGGCTCACCGGCGGGGTGGGCGGAGGCGGCGGCCGGCAGCGCCAGCAGCGCGGAGGCGGCGGCGGTGCCCAGCAGTGCGCGGGAGCGCGGCATGAGGCGGGGGTTCTCCTTGGACGTTGGGGAGCGCTCGCCTGCCGTTCGTGGCGGGCAGCGCCCGAGCGGACCGCATCCTCGACGCCCGGGTCGGCATCCGGTGTGAACGACCCGTGCCCGGCTCGTGAACATGCGGTGAACGGGCGCCGGTCACGGTCCCTTCACATCCGCGTGACGCTCACGCGCCACCGTATGTCGCGATGGCTCGGTGCCCCGCCTGCTCGGGCGCGGTCCTGGCTGACCAGCGCTACTGCCTCGCCTGCGGCGAGCGCCTCCCCGGCGCTCCGGCGCCGCCGGCCACGGCGCGACTCGTCACCCCCGCGGTCCTCCCCTCCTCCACCGCGCCGGCGGCGGGCGCGCCGTGGCCGGCGGGGCTGCCGGAGCCCCGCAGCGCCGCCGCGCTCGTCCTGCTCGTGCTCGGGTTCGGCGTCCTGGCGGGAGCCACGGCCGGGCCGGCGGCGGACACCACGCTCGCCGCCGGCGCGGGCACGCCGCTCGTGCTGCGGCTGCCGGCGCCCGTTGCCGCGGCCACGCCGGCGCCCGAGCCCGTCGCCACGGCTGCCCCGGCCCCGGAGCCGCCGGCGCCCGCCGCGCCGGCCGTCCCGGCAGCGCCGGCGGTGGCGCCGGCCCCGATCGCGCCCGCCCCCGCGGCGACGGCGACCCCCGCGCCCACCGCGACGCCCCAGGCCGATCCGGCCCAGCCCGCGATCAAGCACGCCTTCGTGATCTGGCTCGCGGGCCATGGCGGCGACGCTCCGATGCCCTACCTGGACGGCACGCTGCGCCGCCAAGGCGTGCTGCTGGACCGCTACGCCGGCGTCGCGAAGGGCGCGCTGCCCAACGGGCTCGGCCTGCTCGCCGGCAAGCCCGGCGACCAGCCGCTGCCCGACGGGACGCCGACGCTCGCGTCGCGCCTGGCCGATGCGGGCCTGACCCTGCGCGCGTACCAGGAGGACCCCTGCGACGCCCCGGTGGAGCGCAACCCGCTCTCCTATGCGGGCGGCGAGTGCGCGACGATGGATCGCTTCGGTGCCGACGTCTCGGATGCCGCGAACGCGCCACAGGTCCTGCTGCTGACCCCGAACGCCTGCAGCGCCGGCGCGGACGGCGCGTGCCCGCCCGACGGGCAGCCCACCGGTCCCGCGCGCGCCGACGCCTGGCTGTCCTTCGTCGTCCCGGTCGTGCTCGGATCACCGGCCTATGCGGACGGCGGCCTGCTGGTGATCGCGTTCGACGAGGGCGGCCCCGCGCTCGTCGTCTCCCCGTTCGCCGGGTCAGGCACGACGGACCACACCCGCTACGACCACTATGCGCTGCACCGCACGCTCGCGCGGATCTTCGGCGTCGAGCCCGCCGGCCGAGCCGCTCGCAAGACCGTCGCCCCGTTCGGCCCCGACCTCTGGGCCGCGACGCGGTAACCACTCCTTCACCGCACGGTCACTCCCCTGCAACACCCCGGTCACGCCTTCGCACGGAGGATCCGCGCGGCTGACCAGACCACCAGACGACCTCACGGAGGAGTCCTTGTCCCCATCCCCCCTCGCCCATCGCCCGCGGCTGCTCGGTGCCGCGATCGCCGCCGCCGCGGCGCTGGTGCTCGGCGCACCCGCCGGCGCCTCGGCGTCCACCACCACCTGCGGCGGCCACCTCGCGAAGGGCGACGCGTCCGCGCAGCTGGTCTACGAGTTCGGCTGCTCGGACAAGATCATCGGCTACACGCTGACGTTCGACCAGCAGATCGACGGCTTCGAGCCCGAGGTCCCCGTGCTCGACGCTGCGGGCAACGCCACCAACGAGCTGATGAGCTGTGAGGGCGACTTCCCGTCGTTCGGCATCGGCTGCTTCGGCGCCTACTCCGCCGGCGGGCGGAACGTCCACGGCACCGTGGACGCCGACCGCGCCGCCTGCGCCAACCCGCGCTACAAGGCGTGGCTGTTCGTGATCACCGGGGCAAAGGGCCAGTCGGCCGGCCCCTTCGCCCTCCGCGGCCCGCAGGGCTGCGGCACCCACACGAGCGCGATCCAGCGACTCCTCGCCTGGATCAAGCTCTTGCAGAAGCGCTAGGTCGCGTGGCCGGCGCGCGCTCGCGCGCCGGTCACGTGCAGGGCTCGCCGGACCGAGAACAGGAAGCGCTTCCCGATCCGCTTGCCGGCCGGCCCGCCGGACTCCGGGAGGCCGGCCGCGGTCCGCGCGGCGTTCCAGGAGTCGAACCACAGGCTCCGTGCGATCCGGCCGTCGCGCGACGTGACGAGCCAGGCGGCGGGTCGATGGTCGATGTACCGGCCGTCGCGCCGGAAGGCGACGTTGCCCAGCGCGACAGCCTGCTCGTCGGCGACGTCGATGACGGAGATGACCGTCGAGCGCGGGGCGTTCGGGTTGCTCGCGCTGCGGTCGGCCCACTCCTGCGCCTTGTCGGCGCCGCGGTAGGTCGTCGACGAGCCGGGCGGCCGGAACTCGACGGCGGGATCCATCCACTCCAGGGCCGCGGCGCCCGTCTGCGCCGCCAGCATCTCGACCAGCTCCGCGGCCCGGAGGATGCGCCGCAGCCGGAAGGTCTGCGTCCCGGCCCGGTCGGCCACGAACTCGCCGATCCAGCTGAGCCGCGTGTCGGGGCAGCGGTACAGCACGTCGCCCGTCTCGAGGACCTCGTGGGTCACGAGGTGCGCCTCCACATAGTCGTCGGCGACGCCGCTCCACAGCAGGGTCGCATCCTGGCAGCGGCAGAGCTGGCTCATGGTGCGAGCCAGCCTCCCACAATTCGGCGTCCAGGGTTCCCCCAGATTCGTCAGCCCGTGGGCCTGGCGGCGGCAAGCCGGGTGAGCGCCAGCGCGCTCAACAGCAGCCCGAAGTCCCGGAACGCCACGTCGCCGTAGCCGCCGACGATCAGCAGGTTCACGATGATGCCCGCAAGCCAGCCCGCGACGACCAGGCCGCCGAAGCGCGGCGTGACCGCGACCACGATCCCGGCGACGATCTCCACGACCCCGACGAGGTGCATCGCGCCCGCGGCGCTGCCCGGGATGACGTCGTTGAACGCCGGCGCCAGGTATCTCGTCCAGTCGTCGGTCAGGACGTTGGCGAACTTGTCCAGGCCCATGACGACCGGCGCGACCGCGAACGTGATGCGCAGCAGCAGGAACGCCTGCGACACCGGGTCGTGGCGCAGAACCTCCGGCTTGGGGACGGGCATCGGGCGCAGGGCGCCGGCAACGGTGCTGCTCATGTGGTCCTCCTCCGTGGAACTCGCTTGTCACCGCGTTGGCGCGCGCCGCCCAGCCGTTCTTACCCGGGGTAAGAGGGCCGCGCGAACGGACGCTGAAGCGTCATGACCGATCGCCATGTCCATCTGATCGTCGGCGGCGGCCTGGCGGGCGCCAAGGCCGCCGAGACGCTGCGTGCCGAGGGCTTCGGCGGCCGCGTCGTCCTGATCGCCGACGAGCCCGAGCTGCCGTACGAGCGGCCGCCGCTCTCGAAGGACTACCTGCGCGGGGAGCACCCGCGCGAGCACGCCCAGGTGCACGACGCCGCGTTCTACTCCGATCACGACATCGAGCTCCTCACCGGCGTCGCGGCGACGGCGCTCGACCTCGCCCGGCATCGCGTGGAGCTGGCCGACGGCCGGTCGCTCGGCTACGACCAGGTGCTGCTGGCGACCGGGTCCGTACCGCACCGGCCGCCGATCCCCGGCGCCGGGCTCGACGGCGTCCACATCCTGCGCACCGTCGCCGACGCGGACCGGCTGCGGGAGGCTCTGCGGCGCGGCGGGCCGCTCGTGCTCGTCGGCGCCGGCTGGATCGGCTGCGAGGTCGCGGCGTCGGCCCGGCAGATGGGCGTCGAGACGACGCTCGTCGACGTGGCCGGAGAGCCGCTCGAGCATGTGCTCGGCAGCCAGATCGGCGGCTGGTTCGCCGCGTTGCACCGCGCGCACGGCGTACACGTGCGGATGGGCGCAGGCGTGGCGCGCTTCGACGGCGACAAGTTCCTCGAGGCCGTGGTGCTGGCGGACGGGACTCGCATCGAGGCGCGGACGGCCCTGCTGGCCGTCGGCATCGCGCCCGACGTCGCGCTTGCGCGGGCCGCGGGGCTGGCCGTCGACGACGGCATCCTCGTCGACGACCGCCTGCGCAGCAGCGACCCCGACGTGTTCGCCGCGGGCGACGTGGCGCGGGCCTGGCATCCGCGCTACGGACGCCGCATCCGCGTGGAGCACTGGTCGGCGGCGCTCAACCAGGGCCCGGCGGCCGCGCGGTCGATGCTCGGGCAGGACCGGCCCTACGACCGCGTGCCGTACTTTTTCTCCGACCAGTACGACGCGGGCATGGAGTACGTCGGCCTGCACCGGCGCGAGGACCGGCTCGTGCTGCGCGGGAGCCTCGACGACCAGCGGTTCCAGGCGATCTGGCTGGCGCCGGCCGGGCACGTCACGGCCGGCATGCACGTCAACGACTGGAACGCCATCGGGCCGCTCGAGGAGCTCATCGAACGCGGCGGCGCAGTGGACCCGGTGGCACTCGCGGACCCGTCGACCCCGATCGCCGAGTGCTCCGCGGCGGCCTGATCGAGCTGCCGCCGGACGTGGTCGCGTGGCGCCAGTCGGTGCTCGAGCGCGCCGGCTTCGCATCGCGGCTTGCGGCGGCGCTGGCCGCGGAGGCCGCGATCGACCTCCACGACCTGCTGAACCTGATCGACCGTGGCTGCCCGCCCGCGCTGGCGGCGCGGATCCTCAGCCCGTGACCGGCGGGTCCGCGCGCACGAACGCGAGCAGCGAGTCATGGTCCTCGCCGCAGGCGGGGCAGCCCCGGAGGTGCGCGGCCATGCCCGGGATCCGGGCGTCCGCGTCGGGGCCGTCGACCTCGAGGTCGACGTAGCGGTCGAGCAGCTCGAAGCACTCCTCGCAGGTCACCTCCGGGCCTTCGGGCCCGAGCATCCCGGCGAGCTCGCGGCGGGTCATGTCGCCTCCTCGTGGTCACCGATGGTCAGGCCCTCCGTGGCCAGCGCGACCCGCAGCCGGCGCCGCGCGTCGTGCAACGTCTTGTAGAGCGCTCCCCGCGTGGTGCCGAGCCGCCCGGCAAGGACGTCGATCGGCACCTCGTTGAGCGCCAGCGCCGCGAACACCTCGCGCTGGTGCGGCGTCAGCGCGGTCCGCACCGCGAGCCGGATCGCCTCCAGCAGCTCGGCCTCTTCGACGACGCGCTGGGCCGTCGGGCCGCGGTCGGCCACGGCCGGCCAGGCGTCGTCGTCGAGGCGCAGCTCGCGCCCTTGCCACGCGCGCCGGCGCAGCCGCACCGCCGTTTCGAGCAGAACGAACTTGTAGGCCCAGGTGGTGAACCGGCTGTCGCCGCGGAACGTGTGCAGCTTCGCCAGGATGGACACGACGGCGTCGTCGGCGGCCTGGGTCGCGAGGTCCTCCAGCTCCGCGTACGGAACGTCGCTCATCGCCGCGCTGCGGCGGCGCAGCTCGAAGTGCGCCGCGCGCAGCAGCAGCGCGTGCAGCCGGGCCACGGCGTCCTCGCGGCGCCGGCCCGCACTCACGAGCGCGTCGAGCCAGTCCTGCGACTCGTCAGCCGCCCGGCCGGCGCCGGCGGGCGCTCCGCTCATGGGGCCGTCGGCATCGTGCAGCGCGCGCATCCGACCATCAGCGTCTCACGGCGCCCGCTTCTTACGTGGTACAGCACGTGCCGGGTAGAGTGGCGCGGCCATCCGCCGTCTCCGCCTCACCCTGGTCTCGCTCGCGGTCCTCGCGCCCTGCCTCTTCGCCGGGACCGCTTCGGCGGCCGGGGCGCTCCCCGGGGCGTCGGTCTCGGCGACGAAGCTCGTGCCGGCCGCCGTCTACCCCGGCATGCAGCACCTGCACTACGAGTTCGGCCCGGTCGCCATCCATCCGGGCCAGAACACGATCGACTTCGCGCTCAACGACCTCAAGCCGAAGGTCCCGGGCTACATCACCCGCTTCAAGCCCGGCCTGATCTACGCCAAGAGCCGCCAGACGCCGCGCGTCGACGTCATCCACCTGCACCACGGCGTGTGGCTGATCAACGGCCGGCCGACGTTCGCCGCGGGCGAGGAGAAGACCGTCGGCAACCTGCCGCAGGGCTACGGGCTGCACCACGACCCGAGCGACCAGTGGGTCATGAACCACATGATCCACAACCTCACACCGGACCCGACGTCGGTGCTGATCACCTACGACATCGACTTCGTGCCCGACAGTGAGCCGGCCGCCGCGAGCATCACGCCGGTGCACCAGCTGTGGATGGACGTGGCCGGCATCAGGGCGTATCCGGTGTTCGACGCGCTCAAGGGCAGCGGCCATCACGGGCGCTACACGTTCCCCGACGACGCCCGCGGCGCCCAGCGCCGGAGCATCGGCGTCGCGCACCAGTGGACCGTGCCATCGGACATCACGCTCGTGGCCGCAACCGGGCACCTGCACCCCGGGGGGCTGTACGACGATCTGAAGGCGCGGCGGGGATCGACCCGCAAGGAGCTCTTCCGGTCGGTCGCCAAGTACTTCGAGCCCGCCGGCGCCGTCTCGTGGGACGTCGCCACCACGGCATCGACCCCGGACTGGAGGGTGGCGCTGAAGGCCGGAGACACGCTGTCGACGTCGACGACCTACGACGTGTCGAACGCGTCGTGGTACGAGTCGATGGGGATCATGGTCCTGTTCTACGCCGACGGCGTCCGCCCCGGGGCCAAGGACCCGTTCACGCACGCGGTGAACTGGCACGGGCTGCTCACGCACGGCCACCTGAAGGAGAACGACAACCACGGCGGCCAGCTGCTCGGGCTGCCGGACGCGGCCGCGATGCTCAACGGCGCGTCCGTGACCGAGGTGTCGATCAAGAACTTCATCTACCGCCGCGGCGACCTCTCGCTCAACGGCCCGAACGGGCGCCCGCCGGTCGTCCGCGCCGGCCGGCGGCTCGAGTTCAAGAACCTCGACGCGCTGCCCGGCCAGGACCCGCACGAGTCGATCTACCACACGATCACGGCCTGCCGGAACCCGTGCAACCGGACGGCGGGCATCGCCTACCCGCTCGCCGACGCCGCCGCCAAGGTGTCCTTCGACTCCGGCGAGCTCGGCTACGGCCCCGACGGCCTGACGCCCGCCGCCCAGCGCAACACCTGGAAGACCCCGCGCTCGCTGCCCGCCGGGACCTACACGTACTTCTGCCGCATCCATCCCTTCATGCGCGGCTCGTTCCGCGTCACGCCCGCGCGCCGCACGTCGTAACCCGAGGTCCCGCAGATGCCCCACCGCCCCACCCTTCGCGCCGCCGTGGCGCTGACCGCCGTCGCGCTCGCCGTCCCGGCGGCCGCGCTCGGCTCCGGCGTCAAGCGCGTCAGCGTCAAGGACGACGTGTTCGCCGCGAAGTCGATCACCGTCACCCGTGGCACCACGGTGCGCTGGAGCTGGAGCGGCCACAACCCGCACAACGTCACGGTCGCCAAGGGGCCGGTCAGGTTCCATTCCTCGACGAAGACGTCGGGGACGTTCAGCCGCAAGCTGACCCGGGCCGGGACCTACCGGCTCCTGTGCACCGTGCACGCGCCGGACATGGCGATGACGATCCGCGTGCGCTGACGCTCACCGGCGGTCGAAGGCCTCGCTCCCGGGGACCACGTGCGCGCGCATGTTGCGCGCCATCATCCGCAGCGCGGCGTCGCCGAGCCCGATGTCGAGCGGCACGACCGCATCGCGGGCGACCCGGACCTCGAGCCGGCGCACGTAGGCATCCAGCGCCGAGTACAGGATGCACTGCTCGGTCACCTGCCCGGCCAGCACGATCGTGCCGATGCCGTGCGAGCGCAGGAGATGGTCGAGCGCGGTGCTGTAGAAGGCGCTGTGGCGCACCTTCTGCAGGAACGGCGTCCCCTCCGGCGGCAGGATCGGCTCGACCAGCTCGGGGTGGCGGCCATCCACAGCACGCTGGACGAGGTCCTTCGACGTGGCGGTGAAGTCCTCGTAGTTGTCGTTGACGTAGATCAGCTCGGCGCCGGCCTCCCGCGTCAACTCGATCAGCCTGCGCAGCGGCTCGATGTGGTTGGCGACCTGCTGCGCCAGCGGTTCGCCGTCCTCGTGGTCGTACGGATTGAGCATGTCGATGACGATGGTGGCGATTCCGGGCACCCCCTGAGAGTGCCCGCGGCGCCCCCGGATGACACGGCGGGCTGCGCCGCGCACCGATCCGGGTAAGACTGCGCCCCGACGTGGACTTCCATTGCATCTACGAGCAGGGCTTCGCCCGCGTCGCGGCCTGCACCGAGCGCGTCGCCATCGCCGACCCGCCGGCGAACGCCGAGGCGGTGCTGCGCCAGGCGCGCGCCTGCGCGGCCGAGGGCGTCGCGGTGGCCGTCTTCCCCGAGCTGTGCCTGACCGGCTACTCGATCGAGGATCTGCTGCTCCAGGACGCCGTGCTGGACGGCGTCGAGGCGGCGCTGGCCACGGTGGTCGCGGGCTCCGCCGAGCTGCTGCCGCTGCTGGTGCTCGGCGCACCGCTGCGCCACCGCGCCCGGATCTACAACTGCGCCGTCGTCGTCCACCGCGGCCGCGTGCTCGGGGTCGCCCCGAAGTCCTACCTGCCGAACTACCGCGAGTTCTACGAGCGGCGCCAGATCGGCCCGGGTGACGACCAGCGCGGCGAGATCCGGATCGGCGGCGTCGACGTGCCGTTCGGCCCGAACCTGCTCTTCGCCGCCGCGGACCTCCCCGGCCTGGTGCTGCACGCCGAGGTCTGCGAGGACCTGTGGGTGCCGGTTCCGCCGAGCTCCGAGGCGGCGCTGGCCGGGGCGACGGTCCTGCTGAACCTGTCCGGCAGCCCGATCACGGTCGGTCGCGCCGAGGACCGCAAGCTGCTGTGCCGGTCGCAGTCCTCACGCTGCCTGGCCGCCTACGTCTACGCCGCCGCCGGCGAGGGCGAGTCGACGACGGATCTCGCCTGGGACGGCCAGACGACGATCTTCGAGAACGGCGTGCTGCTCGCCGAGAGCGAGCGCTTCCCGATCGGCGACCGGCGCTCGGTGGCCGACGTCGACCTCGACCTACTGCGGCAGGAGCGGAGCCGGATGGGGACGTTCGACGACAACCGGCGCACCCACGGGCGGCGCGTCGGGGAGTTCCGCCGCGTGCCGTTCACGCTCGGTCCGCCGAGCGGCGACCTCGGCCTGCGCCGCACGGTCGAGCGCTTCCCGTTCGTGCCGTCCGACCCCGCGCGGCTCGAGCTCGACTGCTACGAGGCCTACAACATCCAGGTCGCCGGCCTGCGACAGCGGCTGCAGGCGATCGGCGACGCGAAGGTCGTCATCGGCGTCTCCGGCGGGCTGGACTCGACGCACGCGCTGATCGTCGCGGCGAAGGCGATGGACCTCGCCGGGCGCCCGCGGACCGACATCCTCGGGTTCACGCTGCCCGGCTTCGCGACCAGCAGCGGCACGAAGGCCAACGCGCACCGGCTGATGGACGCGCTCGGGGTCACCAAGGCCGAGCTGGACATCACGGAGACCGCCCGGCTGATGCTGAAGGAGATCGACCACCCGTACGCGCGCGGCGAGGAGGTCTACGACGTGACGTTCGAGAACGTCCAGGCCGGATTGCGCACCGACTACCTGTTCCGGATCGCCAACCAGCGCGGCGGCATCGTGCTCGGCACCGGCGACCTGTCGGAGCTGGCGCTCGGGTGGGCGACGTACGGCGTCGGCGACCAGATGAGCCACTACAACGTCAACGCCGGGGTCCCGAAGACGCTCATCCAGCACCTGATCCGCTGGGTCATCTCGAGCCGCCAGTTCGACGACGACGTCAGCGACACGCTGGGCGCGATCCTCGACACCGAGATCAGCCCGGAGCTCGTGCCCGGCGAGGAGCTGCAGTCGACCGAGTCGAAGATCGGTCCCTACGCGCTGCACGACTTCACGCTCTTCCACGTGCTGCGCTACGGCTTCCGGCCGTCGAAGATCGGCTTCCTGGCGTGGCACGCCTGGCGCGACGTCGCCGAGGGCGACTGGCCGCCCAACTTCCCCGAGGCCAAGCGGGCGGCCTACGACCAGCCGGAGATCCGCCGCTGGCTGGAGGTCTTCTGCCGGCGCTTCTTCGGCTTCGCGCAGTTCAAGCGCTCGGCGCTCCCCAACGGGCCGAAGGTCTCGGCCGGCGGATCGCTGTCGCCGCGCGGGGACTGGCGGGCGCCATCGGACGGCACGCCCGCCGCCTGGCTGCGCGACCTCGAGCGCTGGGACGCCGCTAAACGGTGAGCGTGTCCTTCTCGGTGGGACCGCTGAGCGGCCCGCCGGCGGGCGCCCGCGGCTCGAGCTCCATGTCGATGTCGCCGAGCGGCGGCCACTGCTCGGTCAGCAGCATCAGATAGGCGAGCGAGCGCGTGTGGTAGGCGGACCCCATGTTGATCGCCGCCTGCAACGCCGGCAGCTGCCTGCCGGTCACGACGATCACGAACCACGACGCGATGGCCACCACTTCGGCCACGATCAGCAGCAGGTAGGAGACGATGTAGATCGGGATGTAGAGGATCAGGCGGACGGCCGCCAGCAGGCGGCTGTAGCGCTCCTGCGGCGCCCCGATCGCGACCCGCACCGGGTACTCCGGGTCCTCGCCGAGGTCCAGCGGCGGATAGCGGTCGGTCACCAGCAGCGCGTAGCCGCCGAGGCGCGTGCCCGCCCGCAGCATGCCGGCGTGGTAGCGGTAGAGGCCCGGCAGGTACTCGCCCGTCACCACCATCACGATCCAGGCGACCGGCAGCGTCACGATCAGCCCGAGCGAGAACACCCAGAGGACGATCGCGGCCGGGATGATCGTGAGCAAGCGGAAGAAGGTGTGGAGCCGGCTGCGTTCCTCGACGTAGTCCGCCTCGTACGTCACGGGATAGCCATCCATGGGGCGAGCCTCTCGCATCGGAGGGGTGGCGCGCAAGGTCAGTTGCGGCGGGCCGGCAGCTCCAGCACGATTCGCGCGCCGCCGAGATCGGCCGAGGATTCGGCGTGCACGCGCCCGCCGTGGGCCTCCACGATCGCCTTGACGATCGAGAGGCCCAGGCCGGCCCCCTCGGTGCGCGGGGCGGCGGCCGACGTGCGGTGGAAGCGGTCGAAGATGCGGTCGCGCTGGTCGGCGGGGATCCCGGGACCGCTGTCGTCGACCGTGATCTGCACGACGCCGCCGCCCGCAGCCGACGAGAGGCGGATGCGGCCGCCCGCGGGCGTGTGCTGGACCGCGTTGCGCACCAGGTTGCGGACCGCCTGCGCCAGCCGGTCGGGATCCGCGTCGAGCGTGACGTGCGCGGTGTCGCCGAGCTCGAAGACCCGCTCGGCCGTCGGCTGGAAGCCGGCGAGCAACTCGCCCAGCAGCGGGCGCAGCGCGACCGGCCGGGCGTGGATGGTCGGCGCGGCGAGGACGAGCAGGTCATCGACCATGCGGCCCATCCGCTCGACCTCGGTGAGCACCAGGCGTTCGACGTGGCGGACGTCGTCGGCCGACGGCTGCCGGTCGCGGGCCAGCACCTCCAGCTGTCCCCGGATGACCGTCAGCGGGGTCCGCAGCTCGTGGGAGGCATCGGCGACGAACGCCGTCTGGCGGTCGAACGCGTCCTGCAGCCGGTCGAGCATCGTGTCGAACGCGACGGCGAGCGCGCGCACCTCGTCGCGCGCGCCGCCGGTCCCCATGCGCGGGCCGAGATCGCCCTCGCCGACGCGGTCGGCGACCGCGGCCATCCGCCGCAGCGGCGCCACGACGCCGAGGCTCAGCAGTGTCGCGGCGATCAGGGCCGTCCCGACGCCGAGGACGGCGGCCAGCAGGAACGTCCGCCGGACCCCGTTCTGGGTGCGGACGAGGTTCTGCAGCGGCTCGCCGACGCCGAACCGCACGCCGTGCTGCGTCCGGACGAGCACGCGCAGGTCGCCCACGTCCGGGAAGCGCGTCGTGCGCAGCCCGGCGGGCGCGCCGAGCACCCGCGCCACCTCGCGGGCCTCGTCGCGCGCCTTGTCGCCGGACTCCCCGCCGTCGTGCGCCCCGAACAGCTCGGGCTCGTTGCTGACGGCGGCGTGGCCCGGCACGACGGCGAACAGCAGCCGGGTGGTCGCCCGGAACGGCTGGCCCGCGACATAGCGCCGAGCGGCCGCGTAGTGATCGCCGCTGGCGACGACGGCGCGCGAGAACGCGTCCATGTCCCCGCGCAGGTCCTGGTCGATTGCGCCGCGCACGTTGGCGCCCGTGCCGCGGTAGATCGCGATGAACGAGAGCGCGAGACACGCCACGATGATCACCGCCACGCCGGCGAGGATCTTGCGCCGGATCGTCACCGGGCGGTGAGCCGGTAGCCCATCGACCGCAGCGTGTCGATCGGCGGCTCGTGGCCGGCCGCCCGCAGCTTGCGCCGCAGATAGCCGACGTAGACCTCGACGATGTTCGTCCCCGGGTCGTGGTCGTAGCCCCAGACCCCGCTGAGCAGTTGCTCGCGCGAGAGCACCTGGTTGGGGTGGCGCAGGAAGTGCGCCAGCAGCTCGAACTCCTTCGCCGACAGCGCGATCGGGGCACCCCGGAAACGGACGTCGCGGCCGAGCAGATCCATCACGATGCCGGCCGCCTCCAGGCGCGTCGGCTGCGACTGGGTGGTGGTCGAGCGCAGGTGGGCGCGCACGCGCGCCGCCAGCTCGTCGAACGCGAACGGCTTGACGAGATAGTCGGTGGCGCCGGCGTCCAGGCCCGCCACCCGGTCGGCCACCTCGCCGCGGGCGGTCAGCATGATGACCGGCAGCGCCGGCTTGGCGGCGCGGATGCCGCGCAGCACCTCGAGCCCGTCGCGGCCGGGCAGCATCCGGTCCAGGATCACGAGGTCGACATCGTTGGCCAGCGCGCGGCGCTCGCCGTCGAGGCCGTCGGATGCGACCTCGACCTGATGGCCCTCGGCGCCGAGACCGCGCCGGACGAAGTCGGCGATTCCGGCCTCGTCCTCGACCACAAGGATGCGCATGCCCCCCGATCCTACGGACGCCACCCGCGCGAGCCCGCCGACCGGGCTCGCGGTCACCGCCTGACCAGCGCGGCGGCCGCGAGCGCGACGAACAGCGTCTCGACGAACAGCGACGCCAGGCCGAGCGGCTCGAGCCAGTTGCCGACATCGCCGTGCGCCTGCGGCAGGCCGGTGGTGCGGGTGAGCGTGTATCCGACCATCGCGCCGAGCGCCAGCGCCGCGCCGGCCGCCCAGGCGCGCGGCGCGCCGGTGCGGACCAGCTCGCCGGCCACCACGACCGCGGAGAGGATCAGGCCGATGTACATCCAGGCGAGGTAGGGCGTCTCGGAGAACTTGCCCGGGAGGTCGAGCAGGTGGATCAGGCCGATGCCGGCCAGGCCGGCGGCGCCGAGGGCCCGGGCGGCGCCGTCGCGGACCGCGGCATGCGGGGTGTCGAACTGCGGGGTGTCGAACGTAGTGCTCATGGCGGCACAAGGTCGGCGGCGGTCCTCGGTCGCCGATGAATCGCCCATGAGGATTCGTTCATGCAACGCGGTATTTCCCGGTGCCTCGGGGTACGGTCCGGCCCGATGCCCCACCTGTCAGAGCTCCACGGCGCCGCGACACACCTGGCGGTCGTCGCGATTCCGCTCTACGCCGTGCTTCTGCTGCTCCGCCGGGCCCTGGTCGCCGCGCCCACGCTCGCCGTCGTCTCGCCCTGGGTGCTCGGCGGCGCGCTGGTCGGGGTCGCCCTGTCGGGCATCACCGGTCTGCTCGTCTGGGGTCAGGCCCAGCAGGAGCTGCGCGGCAGCGACTTCCAGATCGGCTCGATCCACTTCTGGCTCGGCATCGCGATCGGACTCGTGGTGGTCACGTCCGTGGTGCTGGGCTGGCGCGCGCACCGCGCCGGGCACGAGCTCCCGCGGGCCGAGTTGCTCGGCTTCAGCGTCCTGGCCCTCGTGCTCGTCGCGGCGCAGGGGTATCTGGGCGGGCGGATGACCTACCACCACGGCGTCGGCGTGCAGGACGGCGGCGAGTACGCGCAGACCGCCGTCGGCGCCTCCAGGCTGCACCTCGCGCTCGCGTCCGGCACCAGCCCGGCCGCGGCCGGCAAGATGGCGTTCGCCGGCAACGGGCTCGGCTGCGCCTCCTGCCATGGCGACCAGGCCCAGGGCATGCGCGGGCCCGCCCTCGCCGGCGGCAAGGACCTCGGCGACTTCCGCCACGTCCACGCGCACGGGCTGTTCCCGCCCGCCGTGGTCACCGACCGCGACTTCGAGGCGATCGACGCCTGGCTGAAGACGCTCCCG
This sequence comes from Solirubrobacteraceae bacterium, assembly GCA_034664525.1. Taxonomy (GTDB): domain Bacteria; phylum Actinomycetota; class Thermoleophilia; order Solirubrobacterales; family Solirubrobacteraceae; genus DATLGB01. Next base: position 4,402 of record JAXDHL010000286.1, on the reverse strand, counting down.
CGGCAGTGAGCCGCGGCGCCGCGGGGATGCTCGCCCGCAGCGTCGTGCCGATCCCGGCGGCGGACCGGATGTCGAGCGTCGCGCCGACGGCAGCGAGCCGCTCGCCCGGGCGCGCTCCCAGTCAGGGTCGCGGCGCGGTCTGGTTGCGGCCGACCACGGATCCGGCGCTTGCAGCGCGCCTGGATGACACGGGAGCGCGGCGGGGCCACAATGGCCTCATGGCGGAGCCTGAGAGCGCTGTCGGGACCGGCGCGGTCAACGTGGTGATCGCCGACGATCACGGCGTGGTGCGGGGCGGGCTGCGCCTGCTGCTCCACCAGCAGGAGGACTTCCACGTCATCGGCGAGGCCGAGGACATTCCCGGCACGCTGCGCCTGGTCGACGCCCGCCGCCCCGACGTGCTCGTCCTCGACCTCAACATGCCGGGGCCGGCGAGCATCGACGCGATCCCCGAGATCCGCACCCGCTGGCCGGGCACCCGGATCGTGGTCCTCACGATGCAGGACGACCCCTCGTACGCGCGCGCCGCGCTGCAGGCGGGCGCCGACGGCTACGTGCTCAAGGAGTCGGCGGAGTCCGAGCTCGTGCACGCCGTGCGCGAGGTCGCCCGCGGCGGCACCTACCTCAACCCGGCGCTCGGCGCCCGGATGGCGCGCACGCCGACCGAGCCCGAGCGCCCCGACGACCTCACCGAGCGCGAGGTCGAGGTCCTGCGCCTGATCGCGCTCGGCCACACCAACGGCGAGATCGGCTCCCAGCTGTACCTGAGCGTCCGCACCGTGGAGACCCACCGCGCGCACATCCAGCAGAAGATCGGCGTCGCCACGCGCGCGGAGCTCGTCCGCTACGCGCTCGACCGCGGCCTGATCGGCAGCTAGGTCTCGTCACCCGCGCTGACTGCCGGCACCGTGACGCTGCCCGCCGACCACGCGGTGGTAGGCGTCGCGGACCACGACATCAGCGGCGATGTGCGTCGCCTGCTCGCGCGCCATCGACTCCGCGACCACGCGGGTGGCGAAGCGGAAGCGGCGCGGAGGATCGCCCGGCAGGCTCACCTCCCAGCTTCCGAAGCGGGTGGGCTCGATGACGATCAGCAGCATGTCCCAAGCACAGCACCGGAGACTATCGCCGCGTCCGTAGTGCCCCGCGGGAAAGCGGTGTCGGTCCCCGATCGCCTGCGGGCGCGGGCGTAGTGTGAGTGCTTGGTGATGCACGAGTGACCGACCAGCGACCCTCGTTCGCGGCCCTTCAGGACGAGGAGCGCCGCGCCCGCAACCGGCTCGCGGTCTTCAAGGCCAAGCTCTACGCACAGCCTGCGGGCGACACCCTCGCCCGGCAGCGCCGGCTCGCCGAGCTCGAGCGCCGCTGGCAGGCGGCGTCCGAGCGCCTCCGCGAGGCGCGCGACGCGCGATGACGCGGCGGTTCGGTGCACGCCGACGAGGCCTGGGCGGGTCAGGCGACGTGGACGAGTACGCAGCGCCTCCCGGGTGCCTCCCGGATGGCATGGACGGCGAGGACCCGTACGTTCGCGGCAGCCCCGGCCCCCGAGCCGTTCGCCGCGGTGGGCGCCACCCCCAGCCAGAGGAGCTGACCTGCATGTCGACCACCTCCCTCCCGCACGGCCACACCGCCGACCTCGACGACGGCGTGATGCGCGCCGCCATCTTCGAGGGCACGGACCGGATCGTCCTGCGCGAGCACGTCGTCCCCGAGTGCGGGCCGACCGACGCGGTCGTGCGGGTGACCATGACCACCATCTGCGGCACCGACGTGCACATCCTCCGCGGCGAGTACCCCGTCGCCCCGGGGCGGATCGTCGGCCACGAGCCGGTCGGCGTGATCGAGCGACTCGGCTCGGCCGTCGTCGGCTACGAGGTCGGCGACCGCGTCCTGTGCGGCGCGATCACCCCCTGCGGCAGCTGCTTCTACTGCCAGAGCCACTCCGAGTCCCAGTGCGCCGGCCACGGCGGCGAGTGGGAGATGATCGGCGGCTGGCGGCTCGGCAACTCCGCCGACGGGGTCCAGGCGGACTTCTTCCGGGTGCCCTACGCCCAGGCCAACCTGGCGAGGATCCCCGACGACATGACCGACGAGCAGTGCCTGATGCTCGCCGACATCGCCTCGACCGGGATCTCCGCCGCCGAGACCGCGAACGTCCAGATCGGCCAGACCGTCGCCGTCTTCGCCCAGGGCCCGATCGGCCTCTGCGCGACGGCCGGCGCGCGGCTGAAGGGCGCCGCGCTGGTGATCGGCGTCGACACCATCGAGGGACGGCTGAACCTGGCCCGCGAGATGGGCGCCGACGAGGTGATCGACTTCCGCCAGCAGGATCCGGTCGCCGCGATCAAGCGGCTGACCGAGGGTCGCGGTGTCGACGTCGCGATCGAGGCGCTCGGCCTCGAGCAGACCTTCAACTGGGCGCTCGAGTCGACCCGCCCCGGCGGGACGCTCTCGAGCCTCGGCGTCTACGGCGGCAAGCTCGAGATCCCGCCCGAGCCGTTCGTCTACGGGATCGGCGACAAGAAGATCCTCACCACGCTGTGTCCCGGCGGCAAGGAGCGCATGCGCAAGCTGATGGAGCTCGTGCGGCACGGCAAGCTCGACGTGTCCAAGCTCATCACCCACCGGTTCGAGCTGGCCGACATCGAGCAGGCCTACGACCTCTTCGCCAACCAGCGCGACGGCGTCGTGAAGGTCGCGATCACGCCGTGACCCACGGCGCGTAGATCGCCGGCGAGAGGCGCTCACCTGTTCACGACGATCCTCAACGGCGACGACGGCTCCCCGGTCGCGGACGCCGCCGGGCGCCTGGCGAAGACGCTGGCGGAGCTCACGGGCGCGCGGCTCGTCTTCGAGGCCTCGTCCGATCCGGATGTGCTGCGCCGGGCCGCCGAGCGCGAGCAGGCCGACCTGCTCGTGGCGGCGGCCACGTCACACCCGGAGGCGCTCGTGCACGGCAGCCCGTGCGCCGTGACGCTGGTCCCGGCGGCGCCGGGCACGCCGCGGCTTGCCCGCGTGGGCGTCGCGTTCGACGGATCGTCAGCCTCGCGTACCGCGGTGGCGATCGCGCGCGACCTCGCCTCGATGCCCGGCAGCCCCGTGCGCCAGCTCGACCTGGCGCTGATCGAGTCCCTCGGCCTGCGCTATCACCTGGAGCTGCGCGTCCCAGGTGTCTTCGTCAAGCAGCCGAGCGCGGCCGCGACCTGGCTCGAGCGGCTCGCCCGCGAGCACCAGGGGACGGCACGCGTGCGCGTCGTGCGCCGCGTCGGCGAGGCCGCCACCGAGCTCGTCGCCCTCGCCGAGCGCTGGGACCTGCTCGTGATCGGTTCGCGCAGCCGAGGGGCGCTGCGCACGCTGCTGCTCGGCAGCACCTCCGCCCAGGTCGCGCGGCGCGCCCCGTGCCCGGTGATGGTCGTGCCGCGCCTCCGGCAGGCCGACGAGGAGGGCGAGGACCGGTCCGGGTGGGAGGAACGGGTCGCCGAGGCCATGCGCGAACTCCGCGGGGATCCGGGCCTCTGAGCCGCAGCAGCCTGCGTAAACCCCCGCACTGGGCTGCCGACGAACCCCGATGACCAGGCCCCGGGGGCGCCGTACCGTCAGCCGATATGACCAGGGTTGTCGCCCGGACCATCCGGATCGTCATCGCCGACGACCACCGCCTCGTCCGCAGCGGCCTGCGTCTCCTCCTCAGCGAGGAGCCGGAGATGGAGGTCGTAGGCGAGACGGGTGACGCCGCCGGCGCGCTCCTGCTCGCCGCCCAGCTCGAGCCGGACGTGCTGGTGCTCGACCTCAACATGCCCGGCCGCTCCGGCCTCGACGCGATCCCGGACATCGCGGCGATGTCCGGCGTGACCCGCGTCGTGGTGCTGACGATGCAGTCCGACCCCGGCTTCGCGTCGCGTGCGCTGGCCTCGGGGGCCAGTGCCTTCGTGCTCAAGGAGTCGGCCGACGGGGAGCTCAAGCGGGCGATCCGCTCCGCGGCGCTGGGCGAGCAGTTCGTCAGCCCGCGGATCGACCCCTCGCCGGCCGGTCGCCGTGCGGCCGCGGGGACGCTGACGGTGCGGGAGCGCGAGGTCCTGCGGCTGATCGCGCTCGGGCACACCAACGGGGAGATCGGCACGCTGCTCGGCCTGAGCGTGCGCACGATCGAGTCCCACCGGGCGCACATCGCCCAGAAGGTCGGCTTCAGCCGTCGCGCGGAGCTCGTGCGCGCGGCGCGGGAGCTTCAGCTGCTCGCGTGAACCGGCGGCCTCGTCGTGCGCGTGAGCACCGGGATGCGCGCATGGACGGTCGTGCCGGCCTGCGGTGAGGTGTCGATCCGGACGCTGCCGCGGACCACCGCGAGCCGCTCGCGGATGCCGAGCAGGCCGAACCCGGACGCGGTGGCCTGCGCGTCGAAGCC
>JAXDHL010000285.1:0-12810 GCA_034664525.1 Solirubrobacteraceae bacterium | reverse complement strand
GGCCTGCCACGTCGTGCTCGAGGTGGTCGTCGGCGTCCACGTCCCGACCGCGCCGTCCGGGCATCCGGCGGGCCCGCCGCTGCCGGCCCACTTGTAGAGCTTGATCGAGGCGGGCAGCTCGTAGGAGACGAGCACGTCGCCGTCGGTGCGGCAGGGGATGGTGGCCATGCCGTTGTCCCAGCGCGTGCGGGTCTGGTTCAGCTCGAAGGAGAACGAGGCCGAGGAGCCGCCGGAGCCGACGCGGAAGCCGAGCGCGAGGTAGGCGGCGTCGGCAGGCTCGGCGGTCGCGCTCCACACGTTGAGGATGTCGGTCTTGTCGTTCGGGCCGCCGGTCTGGAGCTGCCACAGGCCCGGCTTGTCCTCCTTGGCGCTCGACGAGAAGACGTCGTCGGCGGAGCCCGAGCCGTCCGTCTTGGACGTCAGGTGCCAGTCGGCGCTGAGGCAGGACCAGTCGATCCCGGCGGCGCAGATCTGGTTGCCGTCACTGCCCTCGAAGCCGCCGATGTCGGCGGCGGACGCGGGGATGGCGGAGCAGGCGAAGACGGCGGCGGCGCTCGACAGCAGCGCGGCCGCCCGGCGGACTGACAGCATGCCCAACCAACGCGTTCCTGACCTGGAATCTGGCGCAGCGGACGAGTGTCGTAGCGCGGGTCAGCGGCGGCGCAGCAGCACGAGGCAGTACTGCGTGCCTTCGCCGACGATCCGCTCGGCGTCCATCCCGGCGTCGGCGGCGGTCGCGCGCAGGGTCCCGAGCTCGACCGACGACCCGAGCCAGGCTGCGTGACCCGACCCCTTCGGGCGCTTGCCGACCACCGACAGCGCGCGGTGGGCGAGCGCGCGGCCGCCCGGTTGCGGGCGATGGATCGACGGGTCGTTGGAGACCTGGAACGCCGCCCAGCCGCCGGCCCGCAGGACGCGCCCCATCTCCGCCACGTAGCCGTAGGTGATGCGCGGGTCCGGGATGTGCTGGAAGACGACGTGCGAGAACACCCCGTCCGCTGACGCGTCCGGCACCCCGGTGATCGTCTGGCCGTCGCCGTGCAGCCACTCGACACCGGCCAGGTCGCGGTTGCTCTCATGCGCGCGGGTCAGCATCTCGCTCGAGACGTCGAGGGCACGGACGCTCGCCCCGCGGGCCTTCAGCGCCCGCGTCAGCCGCCCCATGCCGCAGCCGATCTCGACGACCTCGTCCGACGCGCCGACGGTGAATCCCAGCAGCTCCTCGAAGCGCGCGACCACGTCCTCGCCGCCGGCCCAGAACGTCTCGAGGTCCGGGCGCTCGTAGTCGAGCTGGTTGTCGACGAAGTACGCCGCGTTCTCGCGGGCGCGCTCGTCCCAGAAGGCCTCCATGTCCACATCTGGCACGATGCGCATCGTATGCGGATCTCGCTGTCGGCCGACGAGGTCACCGGCGTCGCGGCCGCCGTCGCCGACGCGGTGCGCGCCCGCGGCCACCAGGTCGCCGGCCTGCACGGCGCGCTCGCCGATGCCGAGCGAGACGACTGGGCCTGGGCATCGGAGGCCGCCGCGCGCGACGTCGCCGACGGCCGTGCCGACCAGGCGATCGTGTGCTGCTGGACCGGCACCGGCGCGTCGATCGCGGCGAACAAGGTCGCCGGCGTGCGCGCCGCCCTGTGCGCCGACGCCCCGACGGCGGACGGCGCGCGGCGCTGGAACGATGCCAACGTGCTCGCGCTCTCGCTGCGCACGACCAGCCCGGCCGTGCTCGAGGAGGTGCTCGACGCGTGGTTCGCGGGCCAGCCGTCGGCGGACGACGCCGACCGCGCCAACGTCGGCCATCTGGCCGACATCGAGCGCTGAGTTCAGGTCGGCGGGGGCGGCGCCGATGACGGTGCCGTGAGGGGTATCAGTGGACACCGGCCGGGGCTGCTGGCTGCGATGGCCGCCGCGGCGGTGCTGCCGGCGGGCTTCCTGGAGACCGTCGGCGACCAGCCCGCGGCGGTCGCGCCGCTCATGCACTTCGTCATGGTGGCCTGCACGTCGGCGATCGCCGCGCTCGCCGCCGCCGGCCTGAGCGTCGCCGGCATCCGCCGCCACGACGGCCGCACCGTGCTGCTGAGCGCCGCGTTCTCGACCATGACCGCGCTGCTGCTCGTGCACGGCCTCGCCACGCCGGGCGTCCTGATCGGGATGAACGGCGTGGTCGCGTTCGCGGGCGCCCTGTCGCTGCCGTCGGGCGCGGTCATCCTGGGCCTCACGGCCCTGCCCGGACTGCGCCGGCCTCGCCTCGTGCACCGGATGGTCGCGCTGCAGGTCGCGCTCGCCCTCGCCGTCGTGGCGCTCGGGATCGTCGGGATGGCGTTCCCGTCGCTGGTGCCCTCCGTGCCGAGCCCGGGCTCGGCGCCCGCGGTCGCGCTCACCGCGGTCGGCGGCGCGCTGTACCTGATGCTCGCGCTCCGCGCGCTGCGGACATTCGCGCTGACCCACCGCCCGACCGACCTGGTCGTCGCGGTCGGCTGCGTGTGGCTGGGCGTGGCGCTGTTCCCGCAGCTGATCATCGGCTTCGGGACCGTCGGCTTCTACCTCGGTCACGGCTTCGAGATCTTCGGCCTCGCCATGGTCGCGCTGCCGGCCGTGCTGGACCTGCGCCGCGGTGGCGCCAGCCGGCCGCTGGTCGGCGACCTGAGCGCCGCCGAGATCGTCGTCGCGGAGGAGAGCTTCCTCGGCCCGCGCGTGCGCGCCCTGCTCGTCAGCCTGGAGAACAAGGACCGCTCGACCGAGCGCCACACGCGCCGGGTGGCGCTGCTGGCCGTGCGAGTGGGGGAGCAGTTGCGGCTGCCGCCCGCCTCGTTGCGCCACCTGGCCGTCGGAGCGCTCCTGCACGACATCGGCAAGCTCGCCGTCGCGGACGCCGTGCTCGGCAAGCCGGGCGCGCTGACCGACGCGGAGTTCGAGGAGATCAAGCGCCACCCCGGCGCCGGGCTGCGGCTGCTCGCCGACCTCGGCGGCTTCGACCCCGAGGTCCACCGCCTGGTCGGCTCCCATCACGAGCGGCTCGACGGCTCGGGCTATCCGGAGGGCCTGCGCGACGCCGAGATCGGCATCGGGCCGCGCATCCTCGCCATCTGCGACGTCTTCGACGCGCTCACCTCCGACCGCGTCTACCGCGGCGCCTGGACCGAGGCCGAGGCGCTCGACCTGCTGCGCGGCGAAGCGGGCACCAAGCTCGTCGCGGCCTGCGTCCACGCGCTCGAGCAGGTGCTCAGCGTCGTGCCCGCGCGCCGGGCCGTCCACGTCTGACGCGGGAAAATGGGGACAGGCACCTTTTTCCCGGCGCTGCCGCACATGCTCGACGTGTCCGCCTTGCACGTCGCCGTCCGAGTAAGGGGTGCCGGCCCTGAAGAGGGACCGGATGCCCGATGTGGAATCTGGGCCTCAGCCGCAGACTGGACCTATGACTTCCTTCGGCCCCACCAAGACGCTCGGCCCCTCGGCCGACCTCACGATCCGCCAGGCGCGCCCGTCCGACGCGCTCGCCCTCTTCCGCATCGCGGCGCTGGACTCGGCGCGCGTCCCGCGCGGGCGCGTCCTGCTCGCCGTCGTCGGCGGCGAGCCGTGGGCGGCGGTCTCGCTGGAGGACCTGCACGCCGTCGCGGACCCGTTCCGGCCGTCCGGCGAACTGGTCCTGCTGCTCATCGAGCGCGCCCGCCAGGTGCGCCGCGCCGAGCGCGCCGAGGACAAGCGCCGCCACCGCGCCGCGTTCCGGCTCGCGCTCGGGTAGCGACCGCTCAGCTCACCAGGGGAGTCCGCGCTTGAGCCACCTCGGCGCGGACTGGCCGGTCTTCGTGGAGACGACCTCGCAGTTGGAGAGCTTCCAGCGCCTGCGGTGGCGCTTGGCCACGTAGACGACGTCGCGGCCGGGCCCGCAGTCGATCCGGCCCCGGCCGAAGTGACCGTGGATCGCGTCGGTCCCAGCGCCGCCCTCGATGACGTTGTGGCCGTGCGAGGCGTAGATGAAGTCGGGCCCGTCACCGCCGATCAGCGTGTCGTGCTGCGAGCTCGGCTGGCCCGACGGCTTGTAGTCGCCCCACAGCACGTCGCCCCATGGGGAGGCGTGCAGGACGTCGTCGCCGTGGCCGCCGAGCAGGCGTGCGTGGCCGGGACGCGAGGTGATCACGAATCGCCGGCCCTGGCGGTCGAAGCGCTTGGCGCATGAGGGGCTGGTGCGGTGGACCGCGTCGCACCGGTAGTGGGGGTCCTGGCCGCCGAACGGGTCGAGCCCCGGGCGGGCGTCGAGCGGCCGGTTGGCGTCGGTCTTGTTCATCACGAGCATCGTCGTCGGGGGCCAGCCGTCGTGGCTGGCCAGCGCGGACGCTGCGGAGGCGGGCAGCAGGAGGGCGCACGACAGCGCGATCGCGAGGACCGAGAAGCGAGACATATGGCGGACGGGGTGGGGTACCGGGACTGGGAAGCGCAACAACGTAGAGCAGGCATCGGCCGAATGTGCACCGGCCCTGAGCCGCCGGGCTGCTCAAGCGCTGCTGAACCGCACGACCCCGTCGCGCTCCGGAAGCTCGGCCGCCTGGTCCCGCTCCACCAGCAGGTCGAGGTGCCCCAGCACCTCCGACAGCGTCAGGTAGGCCTGGGTGAGCGCGATGCCGCCCCACAGCGTCGTGGCGATCTCATGGGCCGACAGCGGACCGCGCTCGCGCAGCATCCCGGCGATCTTCGCCGCCCGGCGCTCGTGCATCTCGAAGCGCGCCTCGATCAGCTGCTTGTGGCCGGTCACCGGGTCGCCGTGGCCGCTGAGGACGATCTCGAGGTCCATCGCCTGCGTGGCCCGGAGCGACTCGAGATAGGTCAGGAGGGCTCGCGGCTTGGATCCGGGGTCGCCCGACCGGCCGCCGACCGGCCGCGAGATCAGCGGGTTGGACGAGATGTGCGCCAGCAGGTGGTCGCCGCCGATCAGGGTCCCGCGCTCGGCGTCGTGGAACAGCGTGTCGGTGGGGGAGTGGCCCGGGCGGTGCAGCACGCGCAGCGTCCGGTTGGCGAACGCGAGCTCGCCGCCGTCGGTGAGCGGGTGACTGACGGTCGCCTTGGCGCCCCAGGCGCGCGCCATCCGCGACACCGCCCGCAGGGCGGTCACCACGTCGGGCGAGATGCCGTGACGGAGCATCAGGTCCGCCGCCAGCACGTCGTCGTCCTCCTGGGCCTCGCTGTAGCGCTCGAGCAGCGGCACGAGCAGGTCGAGCGCGCACACCTCGGCGCCGGAGCGGCGGGCGAGGATCGACACCAGCCCCTGGTGGTCGATGTGCTGGTGCGTGACGACGATCCGCTCGAGATCCTCGACGCGACGCCCGTGCCCGGCGAGCTGCTGCTCGAGCTCGTCGAGCGCCTTGCCGGAGTTGGGGCCGCTGTCGACCAGCGTCAGCGGGTCGTCCTCGATCAGCCAGCAGTTCACCCGGCCGACCGCGAACGGCGTGGGGATCGAGAGGCGGTGGATCACAGCACGCGCTCCATCCGCTCGAGCGCCTCGGGCAGGTCGCGGCGGCCGAAGCCGAGCCGGAAGTGCTCGCCCTCGTGGCCGTAGATGCGGCCGGGGAGGATGAGCGTGCCCTGCTCGGCCAGCAGGTGCTCGGCGAAGTGGGCGACGCCGCCGGGCGCGAGCACGCGCGGGAAGCCGATCGGCGCGCCGCGCGGCCGCACCCACTCGAGCGCGTCGGCGTGGCGGGCGAAGAACGCGTCGAGGTGCTGCAGGTTGGGCTCGACGATCGAGCGGGTGCGGGTGAGGAGGGCGTCGAGCCCTTCCAGCGCGGCGATCGCGAGCAGCTCGGAGGGCGCGCTGGAGCAGATCGTCGTGTAGTCCTTGAACGTGGCCAGGCGGTTGAGCAGGGCACGGTCGCGCGAGGCGGCCCAGCCGATCCGCAGGCCCGGTAGCGCGAACGTCTTCGACATCACGCCGAGCGACAGGGCGGTGGCGCTCACCTCGACCGCCGCCGGCAGCCGGTCGGCCGGGTCGTGCTCGCCCCAGCGGTAGACCTCGTCGCCGAACAGCCGGGCGCCGGCGTCGGCGCAGAGGCCGACCACCGCGTCGTAGGTGGCGCGGTCCAGGTGCGCGCCGGTGGGGTTGTGCGGCGTGTTGATCACGACCGCCTTGGTACTGCGACCCCGCCCACCCCGCAGCGCCCGGCGCAGCGCCTCGGGGTCCAGCGCCCAACCCTCGTCGTGGCGCAGTTCGAGCAGCGTCACCTCGGCGCCGTTCGCGCGGGCGACCTCGTGCAGCGACTGATACGACGGCCAGACGACGACGGCGTGGTCGCCCGGCCCGAGCTCGGTCGACGCGAACGCGAAGATCGCCTCCTCGGCGCCGGCGAACACCAGCACGTCGTCGGCGGTCACGTCGTCGCCGTACAGGCCGGCGATCGCCTGGCGCAGCCGCGGGTGCCCGGGCGCCTCGGTGTAGCCGAGGCGCAGCGTCTCCCACGCCTCACGGGTCCGCGGCGACGCCCATTCGAGCACCTCGGCCATCGACGGCGCCTCGACGTCGGAGGCGCAGGCGTTCAGCTCGACGGTGAACTCGTGCTGCGCGAAGAACCGCTCGAGCTCGAACGGGGGGAGCGCCGTCAAGACCTGATGATCCCCAGGACTTCGTCGCGCTTGGCCTCCATGTCCCGCGGCGAGACCAGGCTCTCGAGGTTGAGCCGCAGCAGCGGCTCGGTGTTGGACGGCCGCACGTTGAAGTGCCAGTCCTCGTAGTCGATCGAGATGCCGTCGAGCTCGGTCAGCTCCCCGTCGGGGTAGCGCTCCTTGAGCTCGGCCATCTTGGCCTCCGGCTCCGCGACCTCGGAGTTGATCTCGCCGGAGATGAAGTACGTCGACCGGTAGCCGTCGAGCAGCTCGGACAGCTTCTGGCCCTTCTGGGACAGCAGCTCGAGGATCAGCAGCGCCGGGATCGTCCCCGAGTCCGCGTTGTAGAAGTCGGCGAAGTAGTAGTGGCCGGAGACCTCACCGCCGAAGACGCCGCCCTCCTCGCGCATGCGGGTCTTGAAGAACGCGTGACCGACGCGGTTGACGTGCGCGGTGCCGCCGGCCTTGGCGACCGTGTCCGGCACCGCGCGCGAGGCGCGGACGTCGTAGAGGATGTCGGCGCCCGGGCGCTTGGCGAGGATCGACTCGGCCAGCAGCGCCGTCAGGAAGTCGCCGTCGACGAACGCCCCGCGGTCGTCGATGAAGAAGCAGCGGTCGGCGTCGCCGTCCCAGGCGATGCCGAGGTCGGCGCCCTGCTCGACCACCGTGCGCATGATGAACTCGCGGTTCTCGGGCAGCAGCGGGTTCGGCTCGTGGTCGGGGAAGTCGCCGTCCGGGGTCCAGTAGTAGCCGTGGACGTCGAGCGGGAGGCGCGCCAGCAGGGGGCCGACCATCGGTCCCGCCATGCCGTTGCCGCCGTCGACGACGACCTTGAACGGCTGCACGACCTCGGGGTCGATCAGCGCCCACGCCGCCTCGCGGAACTCGGGCGCGATGTCGACGTCCTCGCAGGTCCCGCCTCCCGGCGCATCGTCGAGCCCGGCATCGATCAGGCGGCGGATGTCCTGCAGGCCGCGGTCGCCACTCAGCGCCAGCGCGCCGCGCTCGACCATCTTGGCGCCGGTGTAGGCCTTCGGGTTGTGCGAGGCCGTGCACATCAGGCCGCCGTCGAGGTCCCGCGAGCCGACGAGGAAGTAGAGCATCTCGGTCCCGACCTGCCCGGCGTCGAGCACGTGGGCGCCCTCGGAGACCATGCCGTCGCGGTAGCGGCCGGCGAGCTCGGGCGCCGTCAGGCGCATGTCGCGCCCGAGGCCGAGCCGCAGATCGGACACCGGCTTGCCGGCCAGCTCGCCGATCACGCGGGCGAACGCGCGGCCGACCAGCTCGGCCACGTCGCCGTCGATCTCGTCGCCGTAGATCCCGCGGACGTCGTAGGCCTTGAAGATCCCGGAGGGCGCACCGATGCTCATGGCGCGGCAGGATACGCGCGGCCATGCGCGTCCTGACCGTCGGCAACATGTATCCGCCGCACCACCTCGGGGGCTACGAGCTGCTGTGGCAGGCGGCGGTCCGCGCGCTGCGCGGGCGCGGACACGAGGTGCGCGTCCTGGTCAGCGACCATCGCGAGCCGGGGTCCGGCGCACCCGAAGAGGACGCCGACGTCCACCGCGACCTCCGCTGGTACTGGCACGCGCACGACTTCCCGCCGCTGAGCGCCGCCGGACGGCTCGCGCTGGAACGGCACAACCGCCGCGTGTGGGACCGGCATGTCGAGCAGTTCCGGCCCGACGCCCTCTCGTGGTGGGCGATGGGCGGCATGTCGCTGTCGCTGATCGAGCGCGCCCGGCGGGCCGGCCTCCCCGGGAGCGGCTGGGTGATCGACGACTGGCTGGTCTACGGGCCGGAGGTCGACCAGTGGATCGCGGCCTGCGCCAGGCACCCGCGCCTGGCGCGCGCGGCCGGCCGGCTGCTGCGGCAGTCGACCGCGGTCGACCTCGACGCCCCCGCGCGGTGGGTGTTCTGTGCCGAGGGCGTCCGCGCGTCCGCGCTCGCCCGCCGTCCGGAGCTGTCGGACACGGCGGTCGAGCCGCTGGGCGTGGCGCCCGTCTTCGGCGAGCGGCCCGACCGCGAGTGGTCCGGGCGGCTGCTGTACGCCGGGCGGATCGACGAGCGCAAGGGCATCGGGGTCGCGATCGAGGCGCTGGCCCGGCTCGGCGGCATGTCGCTGCGGGTGGTCGGCGGCGGCGACGCGGCCGAGGCGGCGCGGCTGCGGGCGCTGGCGCAGCGGCTCGGCGTCGCGGTCGAATTCGACGCGCCGGTGCCGCGCGACGCGCTGCCCGCGGTGTACGCGGACGCCGACGCCGTCGTCTTCCCGGTCACCTGGTTCGAGCCGTTCGGGCTCGTGCCCCTGGAGGCGATGGCGGTCGGCCGGCCGGTGCTGGCCACCGGCCGTGGTGGCTCGGGCGACTACCTGCGTGACGGCGAGAACGCGCTCCTGCACGAGGCCGGCGACGCCGCCGCGCTGGCGGCCACGGTCGAGCGGCTCGCCGGGGACCCGGCGCTGCGGGGGCGGTTGCGAGCGGGCGGCCTGGCCACGGCGCGGCGGCTGACCGAGGCGCGCTGGCTCGGCGCCGTCGTCCGCGAGCACGAGCGGCTCGCGGCGTGAAGGTCCTCGCCGTCGGCAACCGCGATCCCGCCTCTGGCGCGGGCGGCTACGAGCGGATCTTCGCCGGGACGGTCGCCGCGCTGCGCCGCGCCGGGCATCAGGTCGACGTGCTGACCCCGCCGCAGCTGCCGTGGTTCTGGCGCGAGGGCGGGTGGATGTCGCCCAACCCGCTGCGCCGGCGGCGTGTGGAACGCGCGGCGGCGGCGGTCCTGGCCGAGCGGCTGGACGGCGTCCACGTCGTCAGCTGGTGGGGGCTGGGCGGCCTGCCGCTGGGGATGGTCGATGCGGTGGAGGTGCCGTCGGTGGGCGTCGTCGCGGACGGCTGGATGGTCTACGGCCCGCACGTCTGCGGGCGCCCGGGGGTCCGCCTGGACCGGCCGCGCTGGCTGTTCATCGCCGAGATGGTCCGCGAGCGCTCGCTCGCCGAGGGCCACGACCTCCCCGACACCGCCGTCCTGCACCCGGGCGTCGATCCCGCGCGCTTCCCGCCCGCCGCCATGCCGCCATGGGCCGGGCGGCTCGCCTACATCGGGCGCCTGGAGCCGCGCAAGGGCATCGCGGTCGCCATCGAGGCGCTGGCGACGCTGCCCGGGGCGACGCTCACGGTCGACGGTCCGGACGAGGGCGGCCACCGCGCCGAGCTCGAGGCGCTGGCGAGCGGGCTCGGAGTGGCGGAGCGTGTGCGCTTCACCCGCACGCCGGCCGGCGACGTCGCGGGCGCCTACGCAGGCGCCGACGCGATCCTGTTCCCGGTCACCTGGCCGGAGCCGTGGGGGCTCGTCCCGCTGGAGGCGATGAGCGTCGGCCGCCCCGTCGTCGCCACCGGGACCGGCGGCTCGGCCGAGTACCTGCGCGACGGCGAGAACGCGCTCGTGGTCGCGCCGGGCGACGCCGCCGCGCTGGCGGCGGCGGTCCGGCGTCTCGCCGGCGACGCCGCCCTGCGCGAGCGGATCGTGGCCGGCGGGCGCGCGACCGCCGCGCGCTTCAGCCAGCCCGCCTTCGAGGCCGCGGTGGTCGCCGAGCTGGAAGCTAGGGTCAGCCGCCGATGAGCCGCGCCGGCGCCAAGGTGATCGTCGTCATGCCCGCGCGCAACGCCGCCCGAACGCTCGAGCGGACGGTCTCCGCGATCCCGCGCGACTGGGTGGACGAGATCATCCTCGTCGACGACAAGTCGACCGACGAGACCGTCGCCCTGGCCCGCCGGATCCCGCAGCTGCACGTCGTCTGGCACCCGCACAACGTCGGCTACGGCGGCAACCAGAAGACCTGCTACCTGCAGGCCCTGCAGCACGGCGCCGACGTCGTGGTGATGCTGCACCCGGACGGCCAGTACGAGCCGCTGCTGATCCCGAAGATGGTCGAGCCGATCATCGAGGGCCGGGCCGACATGGTCCTGGGGTCCCGGTTCCTGACCCCGGGCGGCCCGCTCCAGGGCGGCATGCCGAAGTGGAAGTACGCCGCCAACCGCGGGCTCACCGGGATCGAGAACCGCATCCTGGGCACGCACTTCTCGGAGCTGCACACCGGCTACCGCGCGTACTCGCGCCGGCTGCTGCTCGAGGTCCCGTGGCTGCGCAACTCGCTCGACTTCTCCTTCGACTCCGAGCTGCTGTTCCAGGCCGTGCACTTCGGGTTCCGCATCCACGAGGTGCCGACGCGCACGATCTACTCCGAGGACGACTCCAACGTCTCCTTCCGCCAGGGCGTGACCTACGGGACCAAGACGCTGTGGGCGGCGACCCGGCTCGTGCTGCACCGGCGGGGCGTCTGGCGCTCCCGGAAGTACCTGCCGTGAAGGTGACCGGCGAGCGCGTCTCGAGCCCGGCCGGCGGCTTCAACCCGACCTGGCAGCGCCACGTCGCCGCCTACCGCGCGGCGGACGCGCTGCTGCCGCCCGGCTCGCCCGTGCTGGACCTCGGGTGCGGGGTCGGGCACTCGTTCGACCGGCTCGCGCCGCGGGAGACCGTCGGGGTCGACCTCGACCCGGGCGCGCTGGCCGGCCAGGCGCGCGAGACCCACGTCGCCGACATGCGGGCGCTGCCGTTCGAGGCCGGGCGCTTCGCCTCCGTGCTGTCCGTGCAGTCGATCGAGCACGTGCCGGACCCCGAGCGCGTGCTGGCCGAGGTCGTGCGGGTCCTGCGCCCGGGCGGGACCGCGGTCCTCGTGACCCCGAACCGGCTGACGTTCGGGCGCCCCGACGAGATCATCGACCCCTTCCACTACCGCGAGTTCGACGCGCGCCAGCTGCGCGCGCTGTGCGCGCCGGCGTTCGCGGACGTGCGCATGCTCGGGCTGGCCGGATCGGCGGCGTACCTCGCGCTCGTCGCCGCCGAGCACGCGCGGCTGGATCGCCTGCTGGCGTTCGACCCGCTGCGCACGCGGCGGCTGGTGCCGCGGCAGGCGCGGCAGGCGCTCTACGACCGGCTGCTCAACCGCGCGCGCCGTGATCCGGATCCGGCCGCCGCGGCGATCACCGAGGACGACTTCTTCGTCGTCGAGGACGGGCTGGAGTCGGTACTCGACGTGATCGCGGTCTGCCGCAGGTCGTAGACGCGGAAGCGCGCGTCGCGGTAGACCGGCCGGTCGCCGGTGAAGCAGCGGGCGGCCAGGACCGGCGTGAACGCCGAGGCGCCGACGATCACCCAGCCGCCGCGCGCCCGCAGCCGGGCGCAGTCGGGATGCAGCGGCAGCAGCGACAGCCGGTGCTGCAGGCGGTCGCCGGCCAGCGGGCCGAAGATCTGCGGGGCGCCGGCGATCGGCGCGTCACCGTCGCGCCACGCCGGCTGGGCGGCGAACCAGGCGATCATCGGCGAGCTCGCGAGCCGCGGGTTGTTGGCATGGCGCGCAGCGAAGTGGTGCCCGCCGGCCACGACGAGCGCCACGGCGACGACGGCCGCGGTCCATGCCGGCGGCCGCAGCCGCGCCGCCGCGCCGCCGGCCAGCGCGCCGGCAACGAGCCAGAGCACGCCGGGCACGTCGGGCGGACCGAGCGCAAGCGCCCGCCACGCACTCAGCGCGGTCGCGATTCCCAGCAGCGCGGGGACCCAGCGCCTCCCGCTCGCGGCCATCGCCGCCACCGCCGCGGCGCACGCGGGCAGCAGGTAGCGGACGGTCGTGATCGACAGGTCATAGACGGGGTTGTCGGCGCGGCCGGTGAACGGCGCGCGCGACCAGATCACCACGGCGAGCGCGACGACGACGGCGCCGCGGCCGCCGGCGAGGAGCCCGCCGAGCAGCAGCAGCGGTGCACCGGCCAGGATGCGGGCGTAGTCGCCGACGCGACCGTCGAGCGTGGCCTGCGGCCGGCTGAAGAACGTGACGTCGATGCGGTCGAGGAACGGCGGCACCCGGTCGCCCCACGGAGTGGCGATGAACGGCCAGAACGGCGACCCGTGCTCGACCAGGTCGCGGACGTACCAGAGCCCGCCCACCACGGCGGCGACGACGGCCGCGGCGACGAGCGCCGCGCGTGGGCGCAGCGGCGGCCGCACCCCGAGCAGCGCGATGGCGGCGATCAGCGGCGCCGTCGTCGTCTTCGCCCCGAGCGCCAGCCCCGCGGCGACGACGGCGGGCGCCAGCAGCCGCGGCTCCCGCGTCGCCACCAGCGTCGCGCAGCAGGTCAGCCAGGCGAGCGCGCCGACGTCGGTGTGCGGGCC
>JAXDHL010000284.1:0-5416 GCA_034664525.1 Solirubrobacteraceae bacterium | reverse complement strand
TGCGGCGACACGATCGGGGGCGTGTTCATTGCGAAGCTCCTCCTTCCGGGGTCTTGCCCTGGCCGTCCTCGGCCATCCGCTTGATCGCCGCCAGGCGGGCGTCCCACTGCGACGCGATGCCCGCCATCCAGCGGGCGCTTTCGCCGAGCGGCTCGGTGCGGACGCTGTAGCGGACCTCGCGGCCCGCGCGCCGGCCCTTCACGAGACCCGCCCGGTCGAGGATCGCGAGGTGCTTGACCACCGCGACGCGGCTGACCGGCAGCATGCCGGCCAGCGACGTCGCGGTGGCCTCGCCGTGCTCGCCGAGCAGACTGAGCACGCGCCAGCGGGTCGGGTCCGCCAGCGCGGCGAACACCCCCTCCGCCGGCGCGCTCATCAGACGGCGACCTTCTGCGCGTACTCGCGCAACTCGCCGGTCTCGTGCTCCCAGCCCCCGGTGTTGCCGGCGAGGTTCTTGGCGCGCTGGTCCGCCGACGTGGCGAGCGAGGCGAAGCCGCTCTCCACCACGCGCAGCCGCGTGGCGTCACCGTCGGGCTCCAACGTGAACTCGACCAGCGTCGAGTTGCCCTCGACCGGCTCCTCGCCGCCCGGGTCCTTGAACGGCGCCCAGCGGTAGGAGAAGCGGGTGCGCGGCTCGACCGCGACGACGCGCCCGCGACTCGTGCCGTGATCGGTCCAGCGCAGGAGCATCGCGCCGCCGGGCCGCAGGTCGATCTCGGCGCCGGCGTCGCCGAACCAGCGGCCGAGGTGCTCGGCTTGGGTGATCAGCTCCCACACGCGCTCGACGGGCGCGTCGATCACGGTCACTCGCTCGATCTGGTCGGGGACCATGTGTGGAACCTCCCTGAGGTTGTCGTGTCACCGTAGGGTTACACATCTTCCCGCGAGATGCAACCCTTTGGTTACACGTCGGCCTGGACTCGCCATTCACCGATTCACGGTGTTAGGTCCGCCTACGAACCGGTACCTGACAAACCGCTTTCGGGGGAGCAATATGCCGCGCATCGGAGCGACGTGAGGGCTTGAGGCCTCTCGTCCGCACGGAGTGTGCCTTCGCGCGATCTCGCGTCACGGTCTCCCGCCGCTCCACGACAAAACCTATCTGGGGGATGGGCTCATGCCACAACACGTCCGATCGCTACTGGCGCGTTCGTCGCTCGTCGCGGTCTGCATCGCCGTAGGACTCCTGGCGCCGGCCGGCGCGAGCGCGGCTTCGTGCGACAGCCAGGTGAATGACACGCCGGGCAAGCTCCTGCCGTGCATCACGCAGACCGATCTGTGGAACCACATGAAGGCGTTCGAGCAGATCGCCGTCGACAATCCGAGCCCGGCGGACGGTCACCCGTCGCGCAACTCGGGCGAGCCCGGCTACCTGGCCTCGGCGCAGTACGTCGCGAAGAAGATGGAGGACGCCGGATACGACGTCACGCTCCAGAAGTACACGTTCACCTACTACGCCTACAAGGCTCCGCCGACGATGAGCGAGGTCTCACCCACCGCCCACGACTACGGACTCACCACGGAGTGGAATTCCGGCCAGAGCACTGGGACCGCGAGCGCGGAGATCCAGCCGGCCGGGGGCATCGTCATCCCGCCGGCGTCGACGTCGACGTCGACGAGCGGGTGCACCGCAGGCGACTTCACCAACTTCGTCGCAGGCCGGATCGCCCTGATCCAGCGCGGTGGGTGCAACTTCGGCGTGAAGGTGATCAACGCCAAAGCCGCAGGCGCTTCGGGCGTGATCATCTTCAACGAGGGCAACCCGGGCCGCACCAGCGTGCTCTCCGGCAGCCTGCAGGACGCCAACAACAACCCGATCATCCCGGACATCCCGGTGGCGTTCACGTCCTTCGCCATCGGTTCTGATCTGCTGAGCCAGTATCAGCAGGCCGTGCAGAACAGCACGCCGCTGCCGGTCATGAAGATCAGCATCGAGGCGCTCGTCCAGCCGAACGCTCCCGACTACAACGTCATCGCGGAGTCCAAGGGGGGCGACAAGAACCACGTCCTGGTCGTCGACGCGCACCTTGATGCGATCTACGGCGAGGGGATGCTCGACAACGCCTCCGGTTCCGCGGCGATCCTGGACATCGCCCAGAAGATGAAGAACGTCACGCCGACGAACAAGCTGCGGTTCATCTGGTTCGGCGGTGAGGAACTGGGACTCTTGGGATCGAAGTACTACGTCGGCAATCTGAGTTCGAACGAGTTGAGCCACATCGGCTACGACCTCGACGCCGATGTACTGTCGACGCCCAACTACCTCATCGGCGTCCTCGACCCGGCGGGCCCGGACCTCTTCGGTCGCACCGTCACGTCGACGTTCCCCAACCGGGTGTACAAGGCGTCGACGATCTCGCGGGATCAGTCGATCGACTACTTCGACTCGATCCACAAGAACCACGAGTTGCTGTCCCCCGTCGGAACCGACGCGTTCAGCTTCAACGAGGTCGGCATCCCGGCGAGCGGTCTCCTGACCGGTCAGGACTGCTGCAAGAGCCCGGAGGAAGTCCAGCTGTTCGGCGGCCAGACGGGCAACTTCGAGGGGAACCTCGGGACCACGGACGGCGGGTGCGTCGACAACCCGTTCCTCTGGTGCGACAACCTGCTGAACAACAACGATCCGAAGGTGCTCACCTTCATGTCCAAGGCGTTTGCGAACACGGTGGTCCGCATGGCCTTCGACAACAACGTGATGTCCTCGAGCGACAACCTGGTCTACAAGGATCGGCTGGCGTCGACGTCGTCGACCAGCCGGCGGTTCGTGACCAAGTAAGCGCTCATCCTGGCGCCGGGCACCAGGTGCCCGGCGCCGCGCGCGCCTTGCTCTGCGGCGCGGTGAGGGCTCTCTCGAGAAGCATCAGCGTACGCTGATACGACGATGGCTTCGACGGAGCTCCGCGCCACCCTGCTCCCGATCGCGCCGGCCGCTGGGGCGCCCGCCGTTCGCGACGCAGGCTGGCTGCACGCCGCCCGTCAAGCGCGCCGGCTGGCGTGGTTCAGCCTCATCTGGATGCTGGCCGAGGGCGTCGGCGGTCTCATCCTCGGCGCCGAAGCGAACTCCATCGGCGTCATCGCCTGGGCGATCGGATCGGCGGTGGAAGGCGCCGCCGCGCTGATCGTCATCGTGCGCTTCAGCGGGCGGAACCGATTCTCCGAGACCGCCGAGCGTCGCGCGCAGAAGTGGGTCGCCGCCAGCTTCTTCCTGCTGGTCCCGTACATCCTCTACGAGTCGGTGAGCCGGCTCGTCACCGGCGCGGAGCCCGAACGCAACTGGCTCGCGATCGCCCTGCTGGCGTCCAGCGTCGTGCTGATGCCGCTGCTTGGCTGGGCGAAGCTGCGCCTCGGCCGGCGGCTCGACTCTGGCGCCACCGCCGGCGAAGGGATCCAGAACCTCCTATGCGCCTTCCAGGGGGCGGTGGCGATTGCCGGCGTCCTCGTCGGCAGCACCGGCGCGGGCTTCCTCGACCCGATCGCGGCGCTCGTCATCGCCGCGATCGCCGCCAGGGAAGGTGCCGAGCTGTGGCGCGGTGAGGGCTGCGCCTGCCACGCCGTGGCCGGATTCGAGACCAGCGGCGATGGCTGTAGCGACGACAGCTGCGAGTGCTGCTGACGCGCCCCGGTGTGCCGATCGCCGCAGCGCATGGCGAGTCTGCCTCAAGATCCGGTCACCCGGCGGGGGACGTCCGGGCGGGCCGGAACCGCCGGCCCGGGCGGCCGTGCATGGACCCGGCCGGCCAGGCGACGCAGGTAGACGTCGAGGGCGAGCGCGCCGACGATGATGCAGCCCTTGACGATGTCCTGGTAGAACGGGTTGACGTCGGCCAGGCTGAAGGCGTTCGAGATCGTGGCGATGAGCCCGAGGCCCACCGCCGTCCCCCACATCGAGCCGATGCCGCCTCCCAGGGACGTCCCGCCGACGACGACGATGGTGATGACGTCGAAGACGATGTTCGGGTTGATGTTCGCCTGGGCGGAGTTGAGCTGTGACGCGGCGATGATGCCGGCGACGCCCATCGCGAGGCCGGACAACACGTAGGTGCTCCCGACCGTCGTGCCGACGCGGATGCCGGACAGGCGGCTCGCCTCGGCGTTGCCGCCGACGGCGTAGATCGACTGCCCGTACACCGTCCTGGCCAGGACCAGCCCGCCGGCGACCAGGCAGACGATGAGGACCATCCCCGAGTACGGGAAGCCGTGCCAGCGGCCGGCCCCGATCGTGCCGAAGCCGGGGTCGGCGACGACATAGGCGATGTTGCCGGTCGCGACGAGCGCGATCCCGTTGAGGATGAAGCCCGTCCCGACCGTCGTGATGAAGGGGTTGATCTTCGCCGCCTCGACAAGGACGCCGTTGACGAGCCCGATGGCGAGCCCGACCGCGAGGGCGGCGAGGAACGCGACGGCCGGGGCCGCGGTCTGGCCGACGGCGGCGGCGGTGACCGCGCAGAGCGAGAACCCGGGAGCGATCGAGAGGTCGAAGCCGCCCGCCAGGATGACGAACGTCATCGCCACGGCCATGATCCCGGCCGGCGCCCACTGCGAGAACAGGTTGAAGATGTTCGTCCGGGTCGCGAATTCCGGGCTCGACGCGGCCACCACCGCGACGAGGACGACGAACGCGAGGACGATGCCGTAGCGGCCCGCGCTTCCGGCCAGCCGCCCGGTCACGCCGACCGGCCTTCCTCCGGGCGCTCCTCGACCTCGAAGACGAGCCGCAGGATGCGCTCGACAGAGGCGTCCGCGTGGCCGAGCTCACCGATCAGCCGCCCCCGCGCGAGCACGAGGATCCGGTCGGCGCCCTCGACCAGCTCCTCGAGCTCCGAGGAGACGATGATGATCGACATCCCCTCGGCGGCCAGTCGCGCCACCACGGCGAGCATCTCCGCCTTCGCGCCGACGTCGACCCCGCGCGTGAACTCGTCCATCAGGAGCACGTCGGGCCGCCGGTGCAGCCACTTGCCGACCACGAGCTTCTGCTGGTTGCCGCCCGAGAAGGAACCGGCGGGCTCGCGGAGCCGGCCGGCGTCGAACGCGAGCGGGCGCATGATCTCCGCGGCGCGCCGGAGCCGCGCGCGCTCGTGCAGCAGGGGCCCGGACGCGACACGCTGCATGTCGGTCAGCGTGACGTTCGCCGCCGCGCTCAGGGAGAGCACGAGCCCCTGCGACTTGCGCTCCTCCGGAGCCAGCGCGCTCCCGCGCGCGAGCGCACTGCGGACGGTGCGCGGCCACGGCCGTTCCCGCCCACGAACGAAGAGCCGCCCGTCAGCGCTTCTGTCCGCGCCCGCGCACGGCCCGGCCGAGCGCGCGCGCCTCTCCGCGACGATCCGCGGGCTGCGCGACGCCGGCGTCGCGATCGTCTACGTCTCCCACAACCTCGCCGAGGTGCTCGCCCTCTGCGATCGCGTCTCGGTGATGC
>JAXDHL010000283.1:0-3895 GCA_034664525.1 Solirubrobacteraceae bacterium | reverse complement strand
CCAGCTTCGCCAATCCGGCGATCAGCGTCGGGCGCATGCTCTCGGACACGTTCGCCGGCATCGCGCCCGCGTCCGTCCCCGCCTTCGTCGCTGCGCAGCTGGCGGGTGGCGTCGTCGCGGTCGGCGCCATCCGCGCGCTGTACCCGGACGTGACGCCGGCCGAGGCCGCCGACGTGATCGTCCGGCACGACTATGACGAGGCGGCGGCGCGCCGGTAGCCGCGCGCCCCGTTCAGCGGGCGCGGGTCGCCCGGTCGACCGACCACGCGAGCCCGGCCAGCACGACGACGGGCAGCACCCACCAGGCGGCGATCCCGGCGCCGGCCAGCACGCCGGTCAAGGCGAGCGCGGCCACGACCAGCACGGCCATCAGCGGGTCGTCGCCGACGGCGAAGTCGTACAGGAACGCCAGCAGCGCCCGCAGGCGGTTCACGACGCCGCCTCCGCCGCCGCCCCGGCGCTCCGGTGGCCGGCGCGCAGGCGACGGATCCGCAGCTGCCGCGCCAGCAGCAGCGACCCGCCGAAGTAGAGGACGATCAGGACGAGGATCGAGGCGTCGGCGGCCGGCCAGTGCGCGCCGGCGCCCTCGGCGCCCCAGAAGGTGCCGAACGCGCACAGCAGGATCCCGACCGCCCACTTGAGCGTGTTCTCGGGCACCCGGCTGAGCGGGGCCCGCGCCGCCGCCCCGGCGGCGACGACGACGAGCACGGCGGCGACGGCGGCGATGGCGGCCAGCGGAACGTTGTGCTGGTTGGAGCCGAAGGTGACCACGATGAACGCCACCTCGAGGCCTTCCAGCAGCACGCCCTTGAACGACACGGTGAACGCGTACGGATCGATGCCCCGGCCCTGCAGCGCGCCGGCCGACCGCAGCGCCGAGGCCTCCTCGGCGAAGATCGCGTCCTCGTCGTGCTGGGCCTTGAACCCGCTGGCTCTGAGGATCGCCTTGCGCAGCCATTGCAGGCCGAACGTCAACAACAGCCCGCCGACCACCAGCCGCAGGACGCTGATCGGCAGCGCGGTCAGCGCCGGCCCCAGGATCGCGACGACCACGGCCAGCACGACCAGCGCGGCGCCGACCCCGAACCAGGCCGACCGCCAGCTGCGGGTCAGACCCGCGGCCAGGACGATCGTGACCGCCTCGACGCCCTCTACCGCGCAGGCCACGAACACCGCCGCGAACAGCAGCACATCCCGGCTCATGGATGCCGTGCCAATCGCCGAGTGCGGCCTCGATGCGAACGCAATTCTGCGCCGGCCTGCGCCTGCCAGGCGGAGTCGACCAGGTGAACGGCCGCGTCGAAGCGGTCATCCAGCGACGGATGCCGCTCCAACTCCTTCTCGGATGCACCCGCGGCGGTCATCCGCCTCACGGTACCCCCCGCGCTAGGTTCGCGGCCGCGCGCGGCGGCGGCGGACGTGCCGCGCCAGGGCCAGCAGCGTGGCCGCGACCACGATCGCGACGAGCCCGGCGAGCCCGACGTCGCCGAGCGACTCCGCGATCGCCGGACCCGCCGCGTAGGCGCCGAGCCCGATCAGGACCACCCACACGGCAGCCGCGACGACGTTGGCAGGCAGGAAGCGTCTGGCGGCCATCTGTGCCACGCCGGCGACCCACGACGGCGCAAGGTAGACCGCCAGCAGCCCGAAACGGTCGAAGAACCGCTCCCCACGCTCGACCGCCCGCAGCCGGTGGCGACGCAGCGGTCCCGCCGCCGTGAACAGCGGTCGCCCGCCGCGGTGACCGACCAGCCAGCCCACGACACCGCCGGACACCGCTCCCGCCCAGGCGGTGAGCAGGACCTCGGCCAGGTCCAGCCGGCCGCGCGCGGCATATAGGGCACCGGCGATCAGCACCGGCTCGCCCGGCCCGGGGACGCCGGCCCAACTCGCGAATGCGGCCAGGGCGATCGCGAGATATCCGAGCGGCGGACCGTGGAAGTGGTGATGCAGACGCACGAGCGCCTCCGCCGCCGCTAGCCCGGAGCCGGCACGGGTGGCGCGGGCGATCATGGATCCGTAATACCCCGAACCCGCGCCGCGGTGCGGGTCGAGGGCTTTGAGCGGCTGTTGGGTTGGGAGTCGGACGCTCGGGGAGTGGGTGTCGCTGGTGCGCACACGTCACCGATCCGGTGGGGTGTGTCGGCTGGAGGTCCACAGCGCGCCACTCCCGCACACGGCCGACAGCCGTGCGCGCCAGTGGTCCTACGACGACCACTGACCGACGAGGGTCGAGCGACCGGCCACGTGTGTCGATCTGTGGCGCCGCTCGCCCGTCTCGCCGGCCCTGCCGTCTCGGCGTGAACGACCGACACGTTGTCGCGCCCGCACGCGGCGCGCGCGTGCTCCGGCGTGACGTGGCCGCCGTCGAGCAGCTCGATCGCGACCGCGGTCAGCGTCGTCCCCATCCCGGCCAGCGCCGGCCGGTTGCGTACCTACTCCGGGGGGGTATATTGAGAACATGGCTCAGGACCCGACCTCGACCCCGGCGACGCGCGGCTACACCGCCTCCAAGGACGACCTGCTCAAGCGCCTGCGCCGCATCGAGGGCCAGGTCCGCGGCATCCAACGGATGGTGGAGGACGAGCGCTACTGCATCGACATCCTCCAGCAGGCCTCCGCGGTCACCGCGGCGATGGACAAGGTCGCCCTGGGCGTGCTCAACGACCACGTCAGCCACTGCATGGCCGCCGGCGCCGGCGACGATCAGCGCCGGGAGGAGATGACGGCGGAGATGATGGCCGCCGTGGGCAGGCTGGTGCGCTCCTGATGAGCGTCATCTGGTCGGGTCTCAAGGACGCCTTCCTGATGGCGTGGCAGGTCTGGTGGGCGCTCGTGTTCGGGTTCGCCATCTCCGCGATCGTCCAGGCGTGGGTTCCGCGCGAGCGGATCCAGAACGCGCTCTCGGGCAGCGGCGTACGGCCGCTGGCCAAGGCGACCGGCCTCGGCGCGGCGTCGTCCTCGTGCTCCTACGCGGCGATCGCGATCGCGAAGAGCCTGTTCCAGAAGGGCGCGTCCGCCTCGTCCGCGCTCGCGTTCCAGTTCGCATCGACCAACCTGGTGTGGGAGCTCGGGCTGGTGCTGTGGGTGCTGCTGGGCTGGCAGTTCACGCTCGCCGAGTACCTCGGCGGCATCGTGATGATCGTCCTGATGGCGGTGATGCTACGGCTGTTCGTCTCACGGCAGTTGGAGGAGAGGGCACGCGAGCACGCCCAGGAGGCCGACACCGGCCATCAGCACCACTCCGCGGGAGAGCAACTGTCGTGGCGCGAGCGGTTGACGAGCGCGTCCGCGTGGTCGGACGTCGCGCACAACTTCCGCGGCGACTGGCAGATGCTCTACAAGGAGATCGTCATCGGGTTCCTGCTCGCCGGCTTCGTCGCCCAACTCGGCAACGACTTCTTCAATGGCCTGTTCCTCAAGGACTCCCCCATCCTCGTGCAGACCGTCTGGGGCGCCTTCATCGGGCCGGTGATCGCCGTGCTCAGCTTCGTCTGCTCGGTCGGCAACGTGCCGCTGGCGGCGGTGCTGTGGAGCGGGGGCATCTCGTTCGCCGGCGTGATGGCGTTCATCTTCGCCGACCTGATCGTGCTGCCCATCCTGGCCATCTACCGCAAGTACTACGGCACGCGGTTCGCGCTGCGCATCACCGCGCTGATGTTCGTCACCATGGTCGTCGCGGCGCTGGTCATCGACGGGCTGTTCAGCGGCCTGGGACTCATCCCCCACGGCGCGCGCCCGACGCGCGGCGACATCTTCAGCTCGATCAGGGTCGACTACAAGCTCGTGCTCAACGTCGCCGGGCTGCTCGTCTTCGCCGGCCTGTTCTGGCTGACCGCACGCCGGGGCTCGACCGACCCGGTGTGCGGGATGACCGTCGACCGCGCCAAGGCCAA
>JAXDHL010000282.1:0-3413 GCA_034664525.1 Solirubrobacteraceae bacterium | reverse complement strand
GAGACCTCCTCGTCGACCAGGTTGACCGCCGCCGTCGGGTCACGGCCGAAAACCGACTGAGGGCCTAGCGCGAAGCTGCGCCTCAGATAGGGGCCTTCGACGACGAACAGCTCCACGATCAGAACTCCTGGTCGATCCAGTCCATCGAGGCACGCAGCTCGTGGCCAACCTTCTCGACCTGGTGGTTCTTCTCCTCTTCGCGCATGCGCTGGAAGTTCTCCTGGCCGGCGCGGTTCTCGGCGATCCATTCCCTGGCGAACTCGCCGGACTGGATCTCGGAGAGGATCTGCTTCATCGCCTCGCGCGCCGGCTCGCCGATCACGCGCTTGCCGCGCGTCAGGTCGCCGTACTCGGCCGTGTTCGAGATCGAGTAGCGCATGCCGGTGATGCCCTTCTCGTACATCAGGTCGACGATGAGCTTCAGCTCGTGCAGGCACTCGAAGTACGCAAGGCGCGGGTCGTAGCCGGCCTCGGTGAGCGTCTCGTAGCCGGCGCGCACGAGCTCGGTCACCCCACCGCAGAGCACCGACTGCTCTCCGAACAGGTCGGTCTCGGTCTCGTCCTTGAACGTGGTCTCGATGACGCCGCCGCGCGTGCACCCGATGCCCTTCGCGTAGGCGAGCGCGAGGTCCTTCGCCGTCCCGGAGGCGTCCTGATGGACGGCGACGAGGCCGGGGACGCCCTTGCCCTCGGCGAACTGGCGGCGGACCAGGTGGCCAGGGCCCTTCGGGGCGACCATCGCGACATCGACCTCCGGGCCGGGCTCGATCTGGCCGAAGTGGACCGAGAAGCCGTGGGCGAACAGCAGGAGGTTGCCCGGGGCGATGCCATCCCTGATCTCGGACTCCCAGATCTCGGCCTGCTTCTCGTCCGGCAGCAGGATCATCACCACATCGCCGCGGCTGGCGGCGTTGGCGATCGTGTCCACCTCGAGGCCGTCTGCCTTCGCCTGCTCGACGGAGGAGGAGTCGGGACGCAGCCCGACGACCACGTTCACACCGGACTCGTGCAGGTTCCGCGCATGCGCGTGGCCCTGGGAGCCGTAGCCGAGAATTGCGACCGTCTTCCCGTCGAGCAGGGAGAGGTCGGCGTCGTTGTCGTAGATCATGCCTGCGAGTTCCATAGCGCCAGGACTTTATTGGGGCGCGCGCGCCCGAACGTACTTGCGCCGGAACTGGGCGATGAAGAGACGCCCGCGCGCGTCGGTCGAGCGCAGAACGTAGGTGACCGTCAACGAACCAGGCTTCTGGAGGATCGGCGTACGGGTGATTGCCGGCGCGTACCAGGTCTGGCCCGGGATCAAGTCGAAACGGCCGGATGCGAGCACGTGACCTCCAGCGCTTGCCGTGATCCGCCCCGTGCAGTGTCGCGGCCGGTAGTCGTCGGGACAGCCGACACCCAGCGACAGGCGTCGCGTCGGCTGCCGGAGGTGTGTCTTCGCGTGCGAAGTGACAATCAGCCGGGCGGGGTGCGGCCGGTCGACATGGGCGCACGACCCGGTCATGTCGTGGTCGTCGACGATCGCGCTGCCTTTCGGCTTGTAGACGTCCGACCCGCACAGGACGTCGTCGCGGGTGCCGTCCCGGCTCGTCAGCCTGTCGTCGCCGAGGCCGCCGTAGAGGCTGTCGCTGCCCGGACCGCCGTCGATCGCGTCCGGTCCGGCGCCGCCCTCGATGCTGTCGTCACCGCCGCCGCCCCTGAAAATGGAATGGTCCGAGCGGACGGACTCGAGCGCAAAGATCGAGTCGCGATCGGGCCCGCCGTCGGCGATGTCGTTCCCCGCACCGGTTTCGATCACGTCGTGCCCGGCTTCGCCGAAGATCTCGTCGTCGCCTGCGTCGCCGTTGAGGCGGTCGGGTCCGCCCCCACCCCGGAGCTGATCGCCCCCGCCCCCGCCGTCGAGCGAATCCGGCTCGGCGCCGCCGGTCAGGACATCGTCGCCGGCGCCGCCGATGACCCTGGCGGGGACGCCCTCGAACCTGTCGTCTTCACCGGCCGCGCCGAATGGGCCACCAGTGGCAAGGTCGACGACGACCGGCTCCCGATGGTCCGAGTAGGAGACGCTGTCGGGTCCCGCGATCCACAGGGTGTCTGCGCCGGGCCCGCCGAGCAGAAGGTCGCGCCCATCTCCCCCGTCCAGTACGTCGTTCCCGGGCCCGCCCTCCAATACCTCGTACCCCGGGCTGCCTGTGATGACGTCGTCCCCGGGGCCGGCGTCGACGCGTGTCCTCCCGGGCCCGCCGAGCTGTCCAGCGGTCAGGCGATCGTCGCCATCCCCGGGGCTCAGCACCAAGTTGAAGTCGGGCTCCGCCAGCAGAACCCCGCTGCGGCAAACGGCCGTCGGCACGGCCGAGGCGATCGTCATGCACCCAGTGCCGGCGCTCACGCCTGCCACGTCGGCGATTGTCACCGCGTCGGGGCCGATGCTGAGCGTGACGTCGTTCGCCTCACCCACGGCGGCGTCGTAGTGGACGGTTACCGCTTCGTAGGTGTAGTCGCCCTTGCCGGAAGGCTCAGTCACGGTGCGCGACGTCACGGTCGCCGTCCCGGCGTATGCGCTGACCGGGTGCCAGCCCAGACTCGCCGCGAGCGCCCCGGCCAGGACCAGGAGCGCGCGCACATTGATTTCCCCCACCGCGCAGCTCTGGAACCGTGTTCGGCGAGTTTTTACGGCCATCCTTGGCCGACCATAGTCCTAGGGCAGGCGCGCGCGGACGATCTTTCCGGCGGCGTTGCGCGGGATCTCGTCGACCGTGTGGATGGCCTTTGGGACCTTGAAGCCGGCAAGGCGGCCGCGCAGGTGCTCGTCGAGATCGGGCGCCTCGCCGCGCACGACGACGAAGGCGGTCACGGCCTGCCCCCACTCCGGGTCCTTGCGCCCGACGACGGCGGCGTCCTTTACGCCCGGATGTGCCAGCAGCGCCTCCTCCACCTCGGCGGCCGACACGTTCTCGCCGCCGGTCACGATCGTGTCGGCGATGCGGCCCTCGACGGTCAGCTCGCCCTCGGCGTCGATCGAGCCGCGATCGCCGGTGTGCAGCCCGCCGTCATCCGCGAGCGCGCCCGCGGCCACCATCGCGCCGCGGACGAGCAGCTCGCCTTGCGGCGTTGTCTGGATCTCGACGCCGGGCAGCGGCTGCCCGGTCCAGATCTGGGAGCAGGTCTCCGTCATCCCGTAGGTCGGCAGTACGGGGACCCCGACCGCCTCCGCGCGCTCGATCAGGTCGCCCGGGACCGGGCCGCCCCCGATCAGGGCGGCGCGCAGGTCCGGCGGCGCCTCCAGGCCGGCGTCGAGCAGCCGGCGCAGCTGCGTGGCGACGAGGGATATCAGGGTGATCCCCTCCTCCTCGAGCGCGTGCAGCACCGCTTGGACGTCGAACCCCTCGTGGATCACCGCCTCCGTGCCGTTGATC